>CAIRSO010000334.1 GCA_903881215.1 uncultured Bacteroidia bacterium | reverse complement strand
TAATATCCATGAAATTTCTGATCAGTGTTTCAATAAAATTCTTAGTGTTAAATCCAGGTTTTACCTGATTAACATTTCCACAAAAGGTGATGTTTTGGGATGGACAATAGGCAACCAAAGATCCCCAAAATCCGGCATGTCCGAAATAGATATCACCATTAAAATCCATTTGGGAAATACCTAAACCATAATATTTGATATCCCCGGACTTAAGTTTGTGTGGAAGTGTTGTTGTCATTTTCCGCAAGGTCAACTCATTACTAAATAGTTTTCCGGTAAAAAGTCCTTGCAAAAAACGAGCTAGATCGGTCGTTGTTGAAACGACCCCACCACCAGCCCAGTCATAAGAGGTATTCAGAATTTTGGTAATGTCCATCTTACCCATGAAGGAATGGGCTATTTTCCCATTCCCAAGAGCAGGTTCATAATACTCCAGATAAGTATTCTCCATATTTAATGGCTTAAAAATCCTTGAACGAAATTGCTGTGCCAAGCTCACTCCAGAACATTTTTCTATAATTAATCCAAGTAAAAAATAATTTATGTCGGAATAAAAATAGCCACTGTCAGGAGCAAAGTGGGCACTTTTATTAAGTCCGTATTTGTAGTACCGATTCATCAATTTTTCCGCATTCCATTGCTGCTTCTTATACAAGAATTCATTCAAATAGAACCGAAGAGTGGCATCCGTAAAAATATCTGCAATTCCACTTGAATGCTGCAACAATTGTTTGATGGTTATTGATTCTCCATAGGATATTCTTTCGTAAAAGCTTAGTTCATTTACCCTTACAAAAGGTATATCACCCAAATATCTTGAAACCTTGTCATCAATCGACAATCGCCCTTCTTCTTGTAACTGCAGGATAGCAACCGCGGTCATGGTCTTTGTAATACTGGCAATTTTGAACTGATTGTCCTTGTCAGCTTGTTGCCTCATTCCGTCCGAAAATCCGACTGATTCGCAGAAAATCTCATCTCCCCTGGATATGAACACCTGAATGCTATGGACCGGATTCTTTCCATGAGGTTTCAGAAAACTGTTCATTGTAGCCATCAAAGCGTTTGTCGACTGTCCATTACAAACCAATCCAACAACAATGAAACCAAATGCAATAAATTGTCTTCCTATCATACATCGTCAATTTATCTCCAAAACGTATCAATAATCAGATAAAATTACCAATTCCTGGCATTTTACCCAATTCGAGCTTATTGGCTGTTCCTATTAGAAACAGAAAGTTTATGGCAACTATTTCGGCCATTTTGTTGGTTTAGCTACAACAACATAATGAGAATCTATGTAATTTCGTATACTATACAACATCCTGAACATGAGAAAAATATTCACATATTCTATTCTATTATTGACTCTCCTGTTGGTCAATTCAAGCGGAGCCCTGGCAAAACACCCCATCCGAATAATGGTTGTAACCGGTGGCCATAATTACGAGAAACTTCCATTTGATGAAATGTTAAGTAGTCTTGGACCGGATATTACCAGTCAGGTGGTTGAATTTCCTGCAGCTTACGACCAGTTTCTTCCTGAAAACCGGAGTAATTATGATGTCCTGGTTTTCTATCACATGTGGCAAAAAATCACTCCGGAGCAGGAGAAATTATTCTCCGAAACTATCAGGGAGGGAAAGCCTCTGGTAGTGCTACACCACAGCATCTGCGCTTTCGACGAGTGGCCCGAATATTGGAATATCATTGGTGGAAAATATTTTCACAAACCCACTACCGTGGATGGCAAAGAATATGCAGCTTGTACCTATATCCACGATCTTAAATACATGGTAAATATCACAAAGAAGAAACATCCGGTCACAAAAGGGATAAAAGACTTTGAGATTTTTGATGAAACCTACAAGGGATATTATGTCGCCCTAGGTGTTGTACCTATCCTAACTACCACCGAAAAATCAAGTCAACCTATTATTGGCTGGACATCAAAATATGGCAAAGCAAGAGTGGTCACTTTCCAATGCGGACATGCTGCGCCAACCTTTCAGAATGAAAATTTCAGAAAGCTGCTCAAACAGGCAATTGAATGGAGTTACCAAGGAAGAAAGTGATTGAAAGCATGAATTGTGATACTACATCTCCATTGGATTTTTAACTACCGGAAGTTTGGCCATATTCGGTTTTAAAACTTTGGTAATCTCAATTTCCTTAAAAAGAAATGCATCAGGAGTAATGAATGTCGCCGGACAACCATTTGGATAATCAAATCTATGTGCAAGATCTTCTCCGGCAGTTGTATTCATCACTATTTTTTGATTACTTGCACAGACAATCTTTCGCAAATCATTCATTGTAAGACCCTTAAATCCTGCCGACCTGATAAGTTTTTCTTCTCCTGTATTTACATCAACACTGTAAACCAATTTTAAGTCCGATAGGTTTGGAGTCATCATCTTCACCACAAGAGCATAGTTTAAACCTTCTGCTTTTGCCATTTCAATGAGCTTTTTCCTAAGCTCATCTTTTGGGTAAGAAGTTTTAAAGTCAACATCAATTACACTGGGAACAATCATCGGGTTGAGCGTTGTAAAGGGAACCCGTAAATGTCCATTCGATTGCTTCATTTTGACGGTAGGGGTTCTACCGCAAAGCAAATTTTTAAGTATCCCGTTTCCAATTAGAATGGTTTCCTGGGAAGGGACAATTCCTTCCATGTCAATCGGATAAGCACCCACCAATTGTATGCCATTGTAACTATACATTTGTGGTTTGGCTATCACATCTAATCCTTCGGCAGAGACCTTTTTATCAATCCTGTCATCAGCAGAAACCTTAGTTTGAGCAGAAGGATTCATCCCGGAATTACCAGTAACCTGTTTTCGAACAGCACACAAATTATCGTTTTTGGCATAAAACATAGTTTTCCGAACAGCTTCGCTGGCAGCCTGTCCTTCGAAGAGCACCGGACCATTGTACACATCATCAAAGATTGGGGCTGCTTTCAATTGAGCCAGCGTTTCAGCCAGTATCTGGGCATCTTTAATTACCTCCTCTTTAGATGGGAGATCGCTTTCAGACAATGCATGGTAAATTTTATACAATTCAAAGACTTCTCCGTTGGAAGCCTGTGTTTCTGCCTGAACAACCATCCGGAGAACAGAAGTGGGGTAACTGGCCTTAGAACCTTCGCTGTTCAAATAGTAGACATTGGCTTTGTAACCAACGAACCTGACCCATGATCCTGTAAGTGTTTTATAGGGTACAAAAGCTGCGGAAACTGCATTAGAATAGGCAATTAACTTCTGATTATCAAACTTCACCGATATTTCAGGTTTCTCAACCATGACTTTTTCTGCTGAAGTATAATCTGGCAAACCCATTGCATCATCATCCTGAGTCTTACTTTTAAGGGTCGATTGCTTCGATTCATAGAGTTCTGCTGACAACTTATATCCACGGTCAAAAGAGGTCCACAAGCGACGTCGAAGTTCTTGAACAGAATTATCCTGTGGTAACATACTCATTGTTTGATAGAAGTAGGAAGAGGCTTTGGGATTTGAGAAATTGAGGTTATTGTTATTGTAATCACCTACCAAAACCTGGTTGTTATAGGAAATTCGATTTGGCGTTTCGGTCAATCTGATCAATGCGCCCAAGGTTGAATGAATGGAAAACATGTTGACATCTGCCGTAGTGGACGCTATATAAAAAGGATTTTTCATTCCTTCAAGACGAAGTTCTTTAAGATCTCTGGAAATTTCCTGCTCCATGGCTTCCTGAATTACTTTTCTGGCTTCCTGAGCTGCAAGCCTGGTGCCTAATATCATGATAAAAAGCACAATAAATATTTTGAGATTTTTCATGTAACTTGAATTGCTTTTGGGGTTAGAATATAATGAATTAAAATGGCCGATCGAGAATAGGTTTAGTATTTCCCGATTTTTGCTTCTTCTGAATTTCAATCTTTTTCACCATCATCATTGGACATATGCTTGAAACATGAACGCCGCCGGATTCTGCGCCACAAGTTCCAACAAAATGACCCAATTCCCCACCGACAGCTTCAATTTCGGAGAACATGGCAAGGGGTGTTCCGACTAGATTGATGCCGCGAACCAACTCATCAGCTTTTCCATCAGCATAAACTCTGTACACTTCGAGTGGCGTAACATTAAATGCATTTGGCATGATCCTGCTTGTCATAGTAAATCCTCCTGAAACTGATTTGAAATAGTAGCCGAAAGTCAAATTTTGTTTCTTTAATTCCTCAACAAATGATTTACGCAGATCTGATTCAGATAAGATCTGATCAGACTCAACAATCAGGTTCGACTGTCGTGCAACAGGAATATAACCAATTTGTCCTCTTCCATGACCATTGGATTGCTCAAAACCCTTAATAGGTGTCCTGTTGGTCAGGAAATTGGTTAATACACCTTTTTTAACTACTTCAACTCGCTGACTTTTAACACCTTCATCGTCGTAAGAATATGAACCTGAAAGCTTAAATCCTTTGTAATCGGAAATTGTAGGATCGAAAATGACGGAAATGTTTTTACTGAGAACTTGCTGTCCTACTTTGTTTTTAAATGTCTGTGCGTCATTGTCACTTTTCATTCTGGCCGCTTCAATCCGGTGCCCAAATATTTCGTGAAAAAATACTCCGGTAGCCTCGCCAGACAACAAAGCCGGACCGTTATACGGATCTACCACTGGGGCCAATTTTAGTTCCTCCAGTTTCTTGACCATCTCATTTATTTGAGAGATTACCAGATCATCATTGGGAAGATTTTTCAGATCTGTAACAAAATAAGTTTTGTTGAGCGACAAATCCATCCCATCCTCTGCCAGTACATTCCCTGAAATGAACAAATTAAAATATGGATGATTTTCAACAATCTTTGACCCCTCTGTTGAAACAAAATAATCGCGGCCAAAAACAATTTGAAACCTGACGGATGAATTGGTTATCGCTTTACTTTGTGCAAACACTTTTGAATATAGCCGCACTTTATTTGTCAACTTCTCGGTAACTCCCTTATCCAATATTGTCTTCATTTGAGGTTCGTAAAACTTTACAGGAGCACATTTCGAAAAATCAGGGGACTTATCATCATCAGGTACATTCACTGCCATGCTGCCCTTTATCTGAGTAAGTCTTTGAATGGACTGATAGTAGTTTTCATTGGTAGCTTGCCAAAGAATCTGACGAATTGCTGCTTCATTATTCTCAACGGGAAGCTGAATCCTTGTCTGTGACATCATCGGATTTAAACCCTTAATTTCATGAAAATTATCCAACTCCGGAGAACCAACACGGATCTGTGTCGCAAGTTGTCTGTAATTAGCGGTATTTACTCTTTCCATACAACCAAATGATCCTACTATATCAATATTGGATCGTTCGCCGATTTTGTAGCTCATAAAATAAGGGGGGATCTCTTGTTTCTTAAGTTCATCAAACTCACGTGTCAGCTCTTTTTGCATGATATCAAGCAAGGGATCTTGCGCCGAAACACCAAAGGAAACAAACACCAATAAAAAGGTTAGATAAAGGCTTAGATAGTGTGTCATAAATTAGGTTTTTATTAACGATAATCAAATCTAATAAAAATAAAATCGCAAAACAATATGATAAATCAAGTCACGATTTAAAAGAAAAAAATAAATGTCAATTGTCAATTCTTCAATTGGTAAACCTCGCTTCCCGCCAATAGAAAGCATCCTAGCCCATAATCCTCAAAATTTGGAACCCGGTCATAAGATGTTGGCTGACTGTCAGAAGGCTGCTTGCCTGTTCCCTGAACATGCCCGAGAAATCCATTGGGATGAACGGCATCCTTCACCATGGCATTCCAGGCTTTGAGGATAACCGGCAAATATTTCTTTTTGCTCAAAACCCCATGATTGACACCCCA
This sequence comes from uncultured Bacteroidia bacterium, assembly GCA_903881215.1. Classification (GTDB taxonomy): domain Bacteria; phylum Bacteroidota; class Bacteroidia; order Bacteroidales; family Prolixibacteraceae; genus CAINVV01. The sequence continues at coordinate 14,041 of CAIRSO010000334.1, read as the reverse complement.
TGCCATGCCATAAGCGAAGAGTGCTGTTCCGGTCAGTTCCTTGCCGCCATAATTGTTGGGATCATGCAGACTGGCATTCCAGAAACCATCTTCCCGCTGAATCGGGATCAGAGCTTTGGCCATCTTCTCAAACATTTGCTGGTACTCTTTCCGGTGCGGAGCATCCTTGGGCATAATTTCCAATACTCGAACCAGCGCAGCCAATACCCAGCCATTCCCTCTCGACCAGTAACAATCTTCCCCGTTAGGTTCTTTGTAAGGAGGCACAAAATCCTTGTCACGCCACCACAAGTGGTCCTTGGAATTGTATAACCCCTTCCCTCCCTGGATGGTCTTGCAGTGGTTGTACATCTGGTACATCCGCTCGTAATATCGGTTGTCCTGGTACAAAACACCAAGTTGTGCAAAAACCGGCATAGCCATTTGCAAAGCATCTATCCAGTTCCAGTCATCAATTTTATCCGAAGCAATCATGAGATCGATGGATGCTTTCAAATCTTTGATGCGTTCAGGTTTCTTATCAATCAGATACAAATCGATGTACGTCTGTCCGCAGCACTGGTTGTCAGCATTCCTGGTTTGGATACCTCCGTAAAGTCCCCACTTATGCGATTCACCCCATGCCACTGCATAATCATAATAGGATTTATCCTTGTTGATTTGGTATAACGCCATCAGCCCTTCATAATAAACTGCACGCGTCCAGATATGGCTTGGTCGGGTTTTGTCGTTGACAATCACCTTCCCGGGATCGGGCCATTTGGCCATAAAATAGGCATTGGTAAGGATCATTTTGTCCAGAACCTCCTTTTTGGAAGGCGGATTTTGAGCTTCTGAAATTCCTGCCAACAAGAAAATCGCAGCCAAAAGGGGTAAAAATCTAAAATTCTTCATAAGGTACTTTTTTTAAATGTCCTGACTAAGTATTGCCAAAAGATATTGTTGCATTTTTTCTTTGTGCGACCCTATTTCCCACTTTCATAAAGTTGAACCGCACTGTCGTTGATCTCAATTTTATGCGTTTTCACCAATTCAATCATTTCGGCTCCAGCCAGGAGCACCGGACCATAACCATGTGCCGCATAAACATTGATGGGACGGTAATAATAAAAGGCCGGATCGAAGCCCATTCCTGTACCCACGCAGGTCCCCTCAACTTGCCCCTTGTCATTGACTTTGGAGGCCACCGCATTCCAGGCAAGGCAAACCATCGGACCGTAAACTTTGGGATCAACATATCCACGATTGATGGCACGTGCAATTGAATAGGTGTAAATGGCAGTGGCCGAAGTCTCCAGATAAGAGTCAGGCCGGTCTATCAATTGATGCCAGAATCCCTTCTCTGACTGGTAGTTTGCCAATCCCCGGATGTGTTTGCGCAACAGATCCAAAACTTTTGCTCTTCCTTCGTAATTCTCCGGCAACACTTCCAGCAGTTCCACCATCGTCATCACCGCCCAGCCATTGGCCCTTGCCCAGTGAAACTGAGGATGTTCGTTCATTCCAAGTATCCAACCGTGCATAAATAATCCTTTGTCATAGTTAAACATGCGTTCTGCAAACTGTAATACCTGCCTGACCGCATCATCATAATATTTTTGATCTCCGGTTAGCTTACCCATTTGGGCCAATGCCGGCACCCCCATGAAAAGGTCGTCGAGCCAGAGTGAATTGGGTTGCGGACGGTTTCGGGCCAGTGTCCCATCCGGAAAACGGAACTCCTTGTTGCTGATGTAATCAATGAATAGCTGGATCAAAGGCTTCAAATCGCCCTCTGCACCTTGACGCTCGGCCTTGATCATGGCGGCACAAATAGCTCCGCAGTCATCCAGGGCCTGGGGATGAAGTGTGCGGTACATTCCATGCTTTACACCTGGATAGCTCACTTCAAAGTTCGTAAATGCCTTGGCAACTTCAGCCAGAAACTTCAACCTGGATTGGGTGTAAGCCGAATATTTGGGATCACCTGTGGCTTGAGTGGCCAGCAACATTCCTGCATAACTGACACCCCATTCATAACTCAGTAACCTGAAATCTCCCGGCTTGAAAATGGTATTGGCATCGAGTTTAGAATAATCTGTCACCTCAACATTCGAAACCTTGTCGATCAGTGCCATCGGTGTCGTTTGGTCGAGATAAGAATAAATCCTGTCCAACACTACCGTGATACCCTTCACCTCAGGTTTCCCGTAAGGCGTATCATAGTTGGGTGCCATAAGATGAAGGGGAGTTGTGGAGTCGTTGATTTTTTGGGCACAGAGTGAGAGGACACTCAAGTAAACCAGAAGGATTGATAGGGTCAATTTCATAGGTCTACTATTTAGCAATATCATTGAATTCATTTTTGCTTCAAAATTTTCAAATCCTGTTTAACCATTTTCCCCATCCCATCCCCGATATAAAATCCCGGATGCGGGGGCTGGTTGTAGGCTACATTTTGCCAGGCCACACTTAGCCGGTAGATTGGGTCCTGCATCAGGGTCACAAAACGATGCCTCGTTGGAATAGTCGTTGTGAAAATGCGCAATGATTTATTGTCTGTCGTTCGGAGGATCACCTCTTCCCGCCAGTCGCCAAACAAATCAGCACTAAGGCCAGGGGTCGACTTGGTGCCATTGTTGCTCATGCAATCATTCGCCTCCAGCAAGGTGATCACCTTTTCAGTTTTCCAATCCCATTTCATCACCCTGTTCTTATCGAGCAGTTCGCGCAGCAGATCACCATCCCACCAAACAGCAAAATTGCAGCTGGGTGGCGTTATTTCCGATATTTTCTTGCCTTGCGCATTCCACATCCCTTTCATCTGTGCACCAAAAGCCCAGCATTCATTGCCTGTATAGCGTGGATCCACGTTGAAGGACACTCCCCTGCCGGGACCCTCTCCCTTGTCGCCACCCGATTCATCCGCCTTGAAAGATGCAACACGCCACAGTATTTCGCCGGTTTTCGCATTGCGGAAATTCAGTCCGGCATCACTGAATTTTTCCTGGATGTTGAATACTTCAAGACCTGGATGAGATGGATCAAGATCAGAAAAATGCATGGCATCGGCATGCCCCAGTCCGGTAGAATAAAGTCCTTTGCCGTTGTGGTCAATCACCGCTGCGCCATAGATAATCTCATCACAACCATCGCCATCAACATCACCTACACTGAGGCTGTGGTTCCCCTGACCCCGATAGTCGCTGTTTCCCGGCGTGCCGTCATCACTGTCAAAAGTCCAGCGCTGTGTCAGTTTTCCATCCTGCCAGTCATAAGCAGCAAGGGTTGAACGGGTATAATAACCCCTGCACATGACGATGGATGGATGAATGCCGTCCAGGTAGGCCACGCAGGCAAGGTAACGCTCAGAACGATTTGCACGTCCATCTCCCCATATCTCCTTCATCTCATCGGGAGTTGGGTTTTCTTTCGAAGGATGCCTGGGGGGCCAGTATTTCGTGGTTGTCAGAGCAGCACCTGTCAATCCATCGAAGACGGTAAGGAACTCAGGACCACGAACGATATGGCCATCTTCATTGCGGTGGTCGGCCGTTGCATCTCCAATGATTTTACCTGTACCATCTGTGGTTCCGTCGGCTGTCTTCAGAACCACCTCCGCTCGTCCATCACCATCGAAATCGTACACCAGAAATTGGGTATAATGGGCACCCTCACGAATGTTCTTACCAAGGTTGATACTCCACAGTAGTGTCCCATCCAATTTGTAGGCATGAAATATGGGCGCATCAGTAATCCCTTTCTGGCTATTGTCGCGCCCTGCTCCGTTCATATGGACCACCAGCTCATACTCGCCATCCCCATCCAGATCACCGGGAGAAATATCGCCCGGAGAATATTTTTCAGGCGTTTGCAGTGGAATTGTCAGCCATGGATTTCCTTTCTCCTTTTTATCCAGCAGATATTTTCCCTCCTGCCCGCCTTTAAGTGGTTTCACAAGATAGGTGTACTTGCCATTGGCAAGGGTTGCTACATCCATCAGAGAAGTTGCATCGGTCAAAGGTTTTCTATTCAATTTAACGGCTTTCCCGGTTTCTGAATTCCGGTAAACATCAAAGGCAACATTGTCCTTGTCTGTATGAAGAAGTCGCCAGCTTACAAACACACTGTCATTGCCGGCCTGAACAGCCACGACACCACGAGAGAGGAATTCCATCTGTCGCTGCGCCTGTGCGTTGCTGCCGACGAGTATTGCTAAAAAAAGTATGACTTGTTTCATAGACGATCCATTTTTTATTCGAAAGACCTGCGAAAGACCTGCGAAAGACCTGACAGGTTTTGAAAGACCTGCGAAAGACCTGCGAAAGACCTGACAGGTTTTGAAAACCTGTCAGGTCTAAAGTCAATTTACCTGATATTGTGTAATAGTCACCGGCCCCAACAAACCTGAATCCATCGGTTTCCAACCGGAAGCATCGAAAGGTTTGTAATCAATGTTCACAAAATTAATTTCATGGTAATTGCGCCAGACCACTTTCAGCTGGTCCATTTGTCTGATGCGGTTGGAATTTAAGTTAGCCACCTCGATTTCAATGGTATTGTTACCTTGCTTGAGATATTTCCCAATTCTGGCAGTAAAAGGAATACTCCACAGAATACCAGAATCCTGACCGTTCACCCATATCCTTGCACTTTCACAAACTTTTCCTAGATCAAGTAGATAATCACCTGCTGGTTTTCCGGACAACACAAATGAAGTGCTATAGCAAGCAGTTCCTGAGAAATTTTTAGCGGCTGGATCTGACAATTCGGTCCAGAAAATCAATTTTGGTAGATCAACAGGAGCTGGGATAGCGACTCCTCCTTCTGTGAATTGCAATTTCCACGGACCGGCAATTTCTATCCGGGATTTTGGTTTTTCCAGATATTTCCAGTTTTCGGCAACTACTTTATTCACCGAAACCAACACGAACATTGCCTCGCCCGGTTTCAGCTGGAGGCGGACTTTCCGGTTTTGGTTATCCTGAATAGTTTGCGCTATGCCGGTAACTTCGCTTTGAGGATCCAGAAACAAACAAGAAGTTCCCTTTTCATTTAATGGCAAATAACTGTCCACTGCCGCCGAAGTATGGTTGACTATATAATAATACACGCCTGCTTCGCTCTTCCTGCGAATGTAGTTGAGTCCCGAATCCACCAATGTTTCACGTCCGATTTTCCCCCATTCAAGTGCAGTCTCCAATTTTTCAGCCAACAAGATTAGGCCATTGCCGGATTTCGCAGCCTTCAAATTTTCGTTCACCGACACAAGAGACAAGCTATTCAAAAGATTGGTTTGCATTTGACGGTTGGTCTCCAGGTTCTTCAGCCCGGGAACATCCTCCGGTAGTTGCTGAAAAATAATTTTTGCACCTTTCCCTGCAAGTTCTATAATCCGTTGAAGCGTAGCAAGCGGCATATATTTACTGGTCGGAATCACCAGCGCACGATAGGAACTTCCTGATTTTGTCGTGATCAAACCATTTCTGACAGAGATGCTGTTCAAAAGCCGGTCGGATGCAAAATCAAGCGAATATCCCCTCTTCATCAGCTCTTTCACATCCTTACAAAAAGGTGTGGGATACAACCATTTGTCTATCGAATGAATGGTAAACTGGAGATCCTGTGTCGTTTGAGACATCCACACATCATAAACCGGCCAATAGACCAGCAAGTCGTTGTGAGCCACTCCACTTTGAAGAACAGACTGGCATCTTGCAATATAATTGTTCAACCCGCTAAGATGAGGCCAAAAGCTGTTTGATGGAGAAAACTCGACTGATGCATAGAAAAGCCAGCCAGGCCATACTGCTTCTGATGGAGAATAGGCGGTTCCATGGTAATAAACATGGTTAACACCGGAAAGAAAAGCCTGCTCAACTTCTGGTTTACACTGAGAAAGTGCCACCCTGAAATGCTCTCCAAGCCAGGTAAAAGTCTCGCAGGAAGTGATATTTTTGCCGGAGACATTGGCCGCCGAGGAGGCAAATTTCAGCATCACAGGATCAGGATCCACATTCCGGATATCGGCAGAGTCGCGTCGAAGTCCGGGGATCGCAAACTGACTGCTTCCAAAAGTCTCGCACTCGGGAATATCCACGGTAGCATACAAATCCAGTAGATTACCCGGCGAACCATGTGCCTGGTTACGGGTAAGACTTCCTTTGCTGTGTGCCCAATCTGTCCAGGATTGAGTGAAATTTTCGCGCAGCATATCTGAAATGGTTTCCCGATAGTCTGACTGCACCCTTCGCGAAATATCCGATGAGGGTTTCTTTTCCGAAAGTTCGCGCAGATAAGGCTGCAGGGTATAGTACCGGCGATTCAGAAATTCTGTAAAAACAGCAGCACTCCAGTTGGTGCCATAGACTTCATAACTATCGTTGAAAAACGACCCTACACCACGGTTCGAATTTTGAAAAGCCGAATCAAACCGGGAAAGATAAACACTCGTAGCTTCTTTGGAAAAGTGATCAAAAGTAAGTCCGGCCCCGCCCGGAGCAGCCCGCTTGACTTGTTGGAGTGTTTTGCCGCAAAAGACTGCATATATTTCCCAGTCGCCCTTTGCCGCCGGCCAGCTAAGCGTTCCATCCGATTTAACCAACATGGTTAGTTCCTTAATCTTCTTGTCAGGACCATAGGCCATAACAGCCTGGAGTTGCGCCCCTGCCTGGAGTTGCTTTGCATCGGTGGGAAAAAGCTTCTCTTTGAATATTTCACCATCCTTCAGTTCATACTTTTGAACGATCAACTTGGAAGCTGCCAACGGAATGGTTATTTGCGGTCCGCCGAAAGGCCAGCCTGTACCTGTGTTCATATCGATTCCCATCCCATTCTTCTTTGCCTCCCTGACAGAAACATCAAGCATTTTCATCCATCCGGGAGAAAGGAAAGAGAGGTATTTTGGCTCATAGCCGACTGCCCCATAGATTGGAGTTATTTCCATTCCGCCAAAACCGGCTTTCCCATACCTGGAAATCAGATCAGTAAGATTAGCTTCATCCACCGCACTTCCCATCCACCACCAGCGGGCCCAGGGTTTTGACTCTTTGGTGATGGCCGGCCAGCCTGATTGAGAGGTGGGAGTTTGGCAAATCCCCGGGAAAGTAATAACAACCAAAAGAACCAGCATCAAGCCGGTCATGATTGGATTTCTTAAATTATTTTTCATACGGAAATAGTTTGTTTTTCAATTGTCGTATGGAACCCTCATGGCAAACAAAATCTTCATTTTTGAGCTTTTGCGCTTGAGGGTTTCATTGCTAGTCTGGATAACAGTCGGTTGAGTTTACATGCTTTGCGTCATTAAATACATTTCTTTCTGTGCCAACACTTTTGGGTCCCTTTCATCGGTGTAACCTCAGGCTGGGACATTGGGCTGCAGGTGACGGAATTAATATTTCACACTCAGCACCTGCACAGGACCGAACAATCCGGAAGGTTGCAGCGGATTTTCGGGTTTGAACGGACTAACAGGGCACCAGGTTGGGCGCTGATCGACAGGCAATTTACTGTCGCCAATCAAGCGGTTCACCCAGGTATTTACCACTTCTACCTGAAGATTATTCTCACCTTCTTTAACCAGTTTTGTAATGTCCAGTTGGTAAGGTTTCGTCCAGATTCCACCCGCATACGAACCATTCACTGTAACTTTTGCCATCGCTGTGAAACTCCCCAGATTGATGATCACATTTTCTCCGGAAGTTAATTTCTCCAACTTAAATTTGTGTGTGTAAATCGCAGTTCCTGAATAATATTTGATCTGTTCCTCAGTTGAAATTGTCCAGTCGGTAAGCGTTTCGAAAACCACAGGCTGCTCCGGTCCTCTTTGTTTTGGGTCAAACTGAACAGTCCAGGGACCGTTTAAATCCGTCAACAAAGTCGGGTTTGGATAACTGGCTTCAATGTTTTCCAGGGAAGACTTCCCTGCCGGTTTTCTGAATACCACGAACACACTTTCGTAAGGCTCCAGCTTCAGGGGAACTGCAGTTGTATTTTCGTTTTGAATGTATGCCGTAAGGTTACGGATGTTTCCGGTAGTGGCTTCCCAAAGTTCGGGGAGCTTCCCTTTTACCCTGAATTCAGGAGTTACTGTTTTGACTTCCGTCGTCTGATTGGTTACAAAATATATTTCACAATCGCCCAATGTACGGTGTCCGTAATGAATCGATTGATCATCGGGCAACCGACAATCGGGCACGCAATTGATCAGAGCAAAGGCTTCTTTCATGTCGAGGCCATTCATGATCATCCCCTTGCCAACTATTCGGGATTTAACAGTCACCCCGTCCACATTGCCCCAAAGTTCAGCGGCCATCTGTTGAATCTGTTGGTCGGCTGCCGGTTGGTTCTGCAAACTGGGCGAGCGTTTGGGTGCAGGCCCCAAAATAACCGCGCCATCGTTTACCAGTTGCTTGATTTTGGCAAGCACCTCGGGGCGCATGGTTTCCAGTTTAGGTAAAACCATGATCCGGTACTGTGTTCCGTGAGGTAAAGTAATCAGTCCGTCTTTTACAGTCATATATTTTTCGATCACCTCGGCATTCATGTAATCAAACTGGTAACCAACAGGAAGAGCAGGATCGGCAACTCCTGTCATCTTTGGGGCATCTTCACCAATAAAATAAGCCACATCGGCTACGTTCAATCCCTGCTGAAGCATGAAATTGGAACGTTTCAGGTACTGCGTGTAAACATCCATTTGCGAAAACCAGGTGTTGTTACGATTAAACTCGTTTCCAAACCATGCATTCATACCCGGAAGTTTATCATCATAAGGTTGTGTAATATATACATGTAACAGCGTGTTGTTAATTCCTTCGGCAAAAAAGCGGTCACCGCGCTGTTTAATGGTTCCGGGATAACGGCTGAAAGGCCTTCCGGAGCAGGTATTTGACTCTGCCGAAATTTTATTTTTTCCGTAAATATGTCCGCATGAGGTGGCAGCCCGGTTCTCGATATCGCCCAATTCACCTTCACTCCAAAACTCGCCGCCAATTTCGTCCGACTGTCCACCATATTGCAGAAATTCGCCAGGGAAGCCCCAGTGACCGTAGTTTTCGAGCCAGGTTTTCAATCCGTTTTTGTGGCTCACTTCACGCAAACCTCCCACATAATCATAAGCTACTTTGTCGGCTACCATCCGGCGCATATCCCACAAGAAACGATCAGATTCAAGCCGACTATTCACCACCAATCCCTGATAAACGGGCAAGTATGGCGTTGGATCATATCCGTATCTCTGCTTGAATTCTTCAAAAAAACCATCGGTAAAGTTTTGTCCACCGGTTTCGTAACTATCCTGAACCACCACTTTAAAGCTCTTCCGGTCGGCTTCAGGAATGCGTTTCAGGATTTCGCCCATGTGACCATAGAAATGCTTTTCGGCATGAACTTTACTCATCTTGTCAACCTCGTAACCGGTCGCTTCGGGCGATGCCGGACTATTCACCGTTCCGGTTGGCGTCATCCCGGTGCGCGAAATAACCCAATCGCCTTCCGGAACATCCCAGGTCAAAGTACCGTCTGCGTCCAGATATTGTGAGATGTCAAGCACTTTTGATCCATCTATAACTGTTGACTGATCATCCACTTCAGGCTGAGCGGGCCACTGGTAATCTTTCCAGTAAGGCAGTGGAGTTGGATGCATTTTAGCCAGGGTTTTTTCGCTGAACCGCTCAACACGCGGGGCGGTTGCAAGAACCACTTCGGCCAATCCGCCACCGGCTTTTGTATTTTTAATGATCAGGCGGAAACTGGTTGCTGTTGTTGCCGGAAACGAAACCATGACGGCTGCATAAGGATCAAATCCAACATTCAGGGCAGGATTGGTACGGTTGATTTGAAATTCGGACAAGGTTCGGAATAGACCGCCGGCTTCTTTCACCTGAAAAATTGCATTGGCAAACATACGCTGTTCTGTTGGGCGAACCGAAAGGCTCCGGGCTGTAAACGGCTGGTTTGCCTCTAAATCTATGATGTATTCGACTCCCTCGGTCAGATTGATTCCCGTTTTTTTATTTCCATCCCAAATGCTCGCGAGATCAGCAGATTTAGGAGACGATGTGATTTTTCCGTTTTGTTTGTTCAGTGCCAACTGATCATCTTTCGGGACAGGCCAGGCTAAAACTTTTACATCCTGAAAAATAGCAATGGGTTTTTCCAGTTTTTGAGATAGTTTTTGAGCTCCTTTTACCCGCAATTCAGAAGCAGTGAGGTAGCGCATGGCTTCCTCGGCTTTAATCCACGGCCCCCCCGACTGGCTCCATCCCGGTGAATTAAAAATTCCGATTTCGATGTTCAGGTCAGTGGCAGTTTTCAGCGCAACATGCAGAATATCCCACCATTCTTCGCTCAGCATTTTGACCTTCCCGTAAGGAATATCGCTTAACCCGATATTGCCGATAAATGCCCGGTTAATCCCGGCCTTTTTCATCGATTGCAGGTCTTTTACAACTCCCTCTTTGGAAACATTGTCGGATATCCAATACCAATAAACACTGGTTTGGATGGAATCGGAAGGATTTAGAAATCCTGCTTCGAGAAGGTTTTTGGGCAGATTATTTGTACTGGGTTTTTTACATGCTCCAGTATTTAGAGCGACTATCAGACTGAAAATATACAAAACTGGTTTCATATTCATTTGAGTTATTTTTAGACAAAGTGCCTTTAACAGTTTCAAAATAGCAATAAAGGTACGTTTTAGTTGATCAATATACCTTATTCTGTTTCGTTACCTCTTGAACATCAATTGCGAATCCTCCGAAAAAAGCCTATGGAACAATACCACCATTATCCGCTATTAATGATTTGATTTGATTGATGGAAACATACAATGGACTTGTATTCTGCTTACACGCCAATGCGGCAGTAGCCCCTGCTACCTGACCCATCCCCATGCAGGAGGCCTGTACCCGAAGTGCAGAATTAGCCAGACGGTCGCTACTGATGCAGCGGCCGGCAACTATAAAATTCTTGCTGTTTTTAGGAATTAATGCCCTCAATGGAATGGTTGGTAAAATCCCCTCAGTTAATTGTTTCGGTACTATCCCTTCTTTATCGTGCAAATCAATAGGATAAAATGAATAGGAAACAGCATCCTCAAACCTTTTCCCACTAACGTAATCATCTTTGGTAATCTGGGAAACACCGTCAATGCGGTAGGTTTCCCTTACTCCTGTTTCGGGTTGCATCGAAATTATATGGATCCTTTCACAGCCGGGAAGTTCTCGCAGGAAGCGCAAAGTATTCAGCAGGGAAGTCCTTCCGTTAACATTGGTAATAGTATGGGATGTGGAAGTTGTCGAGTCGGCTCCTAAAATATGTGAAATATTATCCCCTGCTGAAGACAGCAGGCCCTCAATATTATTTCTGAATTCTTCTTTAACCAATCTCCCCTTCATCACTTCTTCGTTATATCTTTTTCGAATCATCTTCAGATCAAGTGAAGGATAGTCATATCCCCCGAGCTTAAACATCAGCGAACCTGGCTGTGTTATCTCTTCCCGCAAAACACCATATCCGGCGAGTGAAGTCAATGCTGCATTGCCTGTACAATCGATCAACTGGTTACATACAATTTTAGTTCGCGTTCCTTTGCCGATTGTTTCAACTTCCCAGTTATTATCCCTAAATGTAGCTTCAGTAATCGTTTCATAAAATCGGAGTTTCACCCCCGCTTCCAGACATTTTTCTTCAGCCAACAAGGTATATAGATAGGGATTTATCCGGACTTGATGTTTCGGGTGATCCTTGCCATAAGGTATAGTAAAATCGGGAAGCTTATCATCGTTCAATCTGACGGCTTCGGTTACCAATTCCCAGCCGATGCCTCCTATTACCTGTTTACCCCAGGCATGGAACAACCCGGGAAAAGACACACCACCGGTGGTGGTAGTGCCTCCAAGCTGACTTCCGTTTTCGACCAAAATGGTTGAGCAACCTGCACGGGCAGCCTGGATGGCGGCAATGGTCCCTGCAGTTCCTCCACCTACTACCAGAATATCTGTTTTTATGGTTCTTATATCATTACCGGGCTTTGTATCTGAATCAGATGCTTTGGTTGAAATCGGGATTAAACCAGCAACAGAAATACTACCAATTGTTTTGAGGATTGCCCGTCTTGTAATTTTTATCATCATTTTTTTTATTAGTCAGCTTAAAAATAGTTAATCTTTTCTTGTGACAGCAATGGTATACATGCAATAGTTTGCACCCATTGAATCTATATACAATTCTTTCTCCAGCATCTCAGCAGGTGAACATCCATAAAGAGTAACAGGCCATTTCGGATAGGTTTTTCGATATAAACTGAAGAATCCTTTCAGGTTGTCAATCTTTGAATCCTGCCTGGTCTTTATTGCTAAATACGTCCGTTTACTTCAAGACACACTCTGCGCCAGCGGGGGGGAATCCCGGGCTAAAAATAAGGTAGGTTAATAACCTAAACTTTACCAAATATTAACGCGCATTATCATGATACAACCAAAATATTCACGTGAATTTATAACATATAACCAAAATATTCGCTAGAGCTAAGCAGTGCATACCTATACAAAGATGTGTTGGAATTGTCTACTATCCGCAATTCTGCAAAGATTCACAAATTGCTCAGACTGGTAGCTTTTCAGGTTGGATCAGAAGTTTCGCTGAATGAAATCGCAAAAAGTCTGGGGATGAGCCAGGAAACGGTTGATAACTATATAATTATTTCTGCTGATTTCAGGAATAAGGATATATTTGAACGTTCACAAATGACTATGAATCCCGAAGTTGCCACACTTAAAAGGTATAAAGTATCTATGGATGTTATTAATTTGTCACCTGAAGAATATGATGACTCCAAAATTAAGATGTACTATCACAGTAAAATAGTTGCATAATTTGTTCTTCAGAAATCAACCTCCCGCTCCCGTGCGATTGTATCGCGTGGCATTTGCATCTCTACCAAATAACTACCACATCTTCCAATATCCCTTTCTCCCCTGCATAATCTACCGATGAGGCATAAAAATATGGGATAACTTTCTTTAAACCACGCGAGACAATCGCGCAGTAGCGGGGAAAACAGGGACTTTAAAATCCATGCAAATGTTTCTGTATGAAAAGAAATTGCAGGAAGGCATCCGCTTAAACATGGATCTTCCCAGCAAAGGCACCTTTCATGCTAAATTGAATGCCCTTCCGGAGCCAGGGAACTTTCATGGAAGCTCTTGTCTTTGCCCTTGTACATGGTTTCCGAATTCAAAACACTGATTGATTTGGGGATATTGGAAGGGGATTAATAATGGCTGATATTACTCTTTTAATATTTCTGTATATTTGCTTATAAATATTAATGATTAACAGACACAAGATTTAGAATAAATTCAGCATTATGAACCTGCAATATATTTCAGACAGCATAGGTCAGACAGCCGGTGTATTTATCCCGATAAAAGAATGGAACGAACTGAAGAACAAATATAAAGGTATCGAAATCGAAGAAATTGATATACCCGAATGGCATAAAGATATAGTAAGAAAACGTATGGATGAATATGAAAAAAATCCTCTAATTGTTTCAGATTTTGATATCGCAATGACTGAAATTGAAAAAGATCTGTAATGTATAAGTCGGTTGTCCTGCCTCATGCCAAAGAAGATATCAGAGAAGCAGCTTTATGGTACAATAAGAAACAAAAAGGGCTTGGGATAAGGTTTATATCTGAGGTTCGTGAAAAGGTTTATTTTTTAAGACAAAATCCCCAAACTAGTGGAGTAAGATATGACGATGTGAGAACAACCGTTTTGAATATCTTCCCTTTTATGATTCATTACATTATTGTTGAAAAAGAGGAATTATAATTATTTCTGCGGTGTTGCACACAAGCCGTAGCCCCAAAACATGGATGGAAAGATAATTATTCGTGCATCAAAATTTCAATTGAAAACCAGTGTTATCCCGCTCCTGCGCGATTGTATAGCGTGGCATTTGCACCTCTACCTAATAACTACCACATCGTCCAATATCCCTTTCTCACCTGTATAATGTGTTGCGCTGCCAAATAAATAATCCTCAGCC
>CAIRSO010000333.1 GCA_903881215.1 uncultured Bacteroidia bacterium | reverse complement strand
TCGACGGTGTGATGATTCCGGGCCATGTGCCTCAAATGCAAGGAGATGATGAATGGAGAGATGAAAACACCCTTAAAGCAAATTCGGATTATACACATCCAATGGGAGGCCATCGCGCCAGGGCTTATACCATTGGATTTATGAAAGGATTAATTATGGCTGCATATCCTGAAGTTAATTATAAAGATATACGATGAAAAAGTTATTAAATGGCATAACTTGGGCACATACAAGAGGTATTGCCCCCATGCAGGTCACATCTCAGGTGTACAGCGATTTTCACCCTGAAGTTGAAATTAAATGGGACATACGTTCACTGTACGATTTCGGTGAAGGTAAGTTAACCGATTTGGTTAAGGAATACGATTTTTTGCTTGTCGATCACCCATTTATGGGCGTTGTGGCAGATAGTGAACTTTTTATTCCCTTAGACAAACATTATGCAGCCGAAGATTTGCAATTACTTGCGAGCGAAAGTGTGGGAGATTCCTATAACAGTTATAATTACAATGGTCATCAATGGGCACTTCCAATCGATGCTGCAGCGCAGGTTTCTGCAGCCCGAGCGGATTTGATGGCATCTGCAGGACTTTCTATACCCACAACATGGAACGAAGTACTGGAACTTTCGAAAAATACTGGTAAAGTAGCGATGCCATTATCACCGATGGCGACACTTGGAATATTTTTTACTTTATGCAATTCGCAAGGTGAAGAGCCTTTTAAAAATCGTGAAAGAGAGGTAGTTAGTAAGGCAGTAGCCCAAAAAGTGCTGAATCAAATGTTGAAGTTATTCGAGACGATGCCCTCGTGGTGTCTCGATGTCTATCCACCATATATCTTCAATATAATGGCAACATCTGACGAAATTTGGTATGTGCCTTTAAGTTATGGTTACGTCAACTACTCGACCAAAGGATATGCGCCGGAGTGCATCACTTTTCTCGATATACCGCAAAATAGCAATGGTATTTCCGGAGGTGCAACTTTAGGCGGCGTTGGTATCGCGCTGTCAAAGTATTGCAAAAACCTTGATGTCGCTTTGGATTATGCAAAATGGGTTGCCGGTTCACTATGTCAGTCCACGATTTATTCGTTGAGCGGCGGTCAACCAGCCAATAAAACGGCATGGAATGATGATACGCTGAATATCCTTTCAAATAATTTTTACCGGAATACAATCAGTACTTTAGAAAATGCTTTTGTAAGGCCTCGTTACAGCGGGTTTCATCATTTCCAGACCCTTACGGGGAGGCTGCTGCAATCTTTTTTAAGGAGAGAGATTTCTGTTGAGGATACAATTCTAACTATTAACATAAACTATTTAAATTCAAAAAAATGAAACATATAAGATATTCGTTAGTTTCTTTCTTGCTTTTTTTATGTTGTGAATTTGTAACTGGGCAGAATTTTCAAAAATCATTACTACCTGAATTACAATCATTTTCGAATAACAAGGCAATGCTTGATATGAGAAATTCCACATGGCAATATATTCACGACACATTGAATAATGCTACGTTTGATGAGGTATTGGCTAAAAAAAAATGGTCTTCGATTAAGGTTGGGAAAAGCTGGGAACAGGTAGGTCATACTGAACTACGAAAGGGTGCTGTTTGGTTGCGGACACGAGTATATATTCCCATAGAGCTAAAAAACAGCACGATCTCATTCTTTTGCACAGCAGTTGGGGACGTGGCCGATTTGTTTGTCAATGGGAGTATGGTTGGCGAACGAATAAAGTACGATTGGTGGTCAGATTGTCCTGGATCTGTTAAAATCGAGATGAACAAAAAGATTCTTTTTGGTAAAGAAAATGACATCTTAATTCGTTGCGGGACTGAACGACCCAATCGATCCATAGGCCTTTTAGGACTTGTTGCACTTCAACGAACAATCCCCTTTTTCCGTAATTCGAACGGCGGAATTGTCGTTGGAAATGGCTCAGAGGGGACTTTTAATGTCCTTTTGCATTACGGTGACGCCGTTCTGTCTTTAGGAAATAAAACAGCTTTCACGTCAAAGGAATTGTCATCATTAAAAATTCCGGTTTATACCCTACGTGAAGATGAGATGATTTGCGTTGTGCCCTCCGGTCAGGTGGATATTTCAGAAAAGTATAAGGTCGATCTTTCAGTTGTTCACTATACTTCAGATAATCGACCGGTTACAATTAAATGCACTCAGGTTAAAAGTTCACTGAATCAGTATGAATTAATTACTATCCCCATACAATTAACCGCTAATTATAATAATCCCTTTGAGCGAAAGGAAATTGATGTGACAGCAGAAATATTGACCCCATCAGGTAAAATTGAAAAAGTTCATGGTTTTTTTGCACAGGATTATAAAACAGTTAGTGTTGGGGATAATGAAGAAATATTACTGCCGGTGGAAGGAATTGGAACACCCTGGCGGCTGAATTATCGTCCCCGCGAATCGGGAAAATACACAATCTACCTGAATGCAAAGGATAAATATGGTGACGCAACATGCTATGCCGGGGAAATTGAGGTTTTACCAAAAGTGGAGCGGGGTTATTTAAGGGTTAGCAAAAAAGACCCTCGCTTTTTTGAATTCGATAATGGCGAGAGCTTTTACGCAACTGGTCCAAGTGGCTGGTTCCGTCAGACAGAGAATTGGATCTGTGGTGGGAATACGCGCTGGGTACCGGTTGAACAGTTAAAAAAATTCTACCAACGGAAAGCAGAAAATCGTTCAACATATGAATATTTGGCACGATGGCATTTTGGTCCGCTTTACCTTAAAGATGGATTTATAGATGGATATGTTGCCAGTAAACTTGAATCCGCTATTCGATCCATGGAATCCAATGGTATCTACTGGATTACTTATGGAAGACCGGCATCAGGCCGTACCTATTTCAACAATCCTAAATGGGGTGTGAATCCAATGTCTCTTCAACCTCAGATCATACGTCAAAATGGTCTTCCAACACTTTCAGAACTTGGATTTGAACAAGGCGGCCGTATTGAATTGGATCATTTTGTAAGTCGTTTTGCTGATAGCCCTGCAATCTGGATGTGGAATTGTGCTGAGGAAGATGGGGAATTTAATCCTGAAGTTTTGCCATACCACTCCTATATCAGAAGTATAGATGTATATAACCATCCTCATGGAGTTAGTGAAGGTGCCGATGGGATTAAATATGGTGGGGATGCCATCATTTTACCCGATTGGTATAACGGAAGCTATGAGAAATGTCTCCAAACTTATCTTCCGATGATAAAATATAAATGTCCGGTAATTGATATTGAAGGTAGTGTTAACAACGCTTTAGACCTATATAATATGAAAGGGGAAAGAATTACAAAGATAGAAAAAGGCTATCATAATCACCTCTGGCTCTGTTTGTTCATGAAAATGGCAGGAGGTGGAACAGACTGGTTTAATGTAGAACTTGATGCTAATAACATGATGTTTCACTCCAAAGCAATCAGTAAATACCTTGATGGCGAAAGCCTGACAAAAGCACTTTGGGAGATTGCTAAACCTGAAATATCAGTTGACGGATTGGATGCATTTGCATTAACATCAGCGAACAAATCCATGGCTTGGATTGTAAGGCCACCGGCAAAGCATGAAGGCTTAGAAATATCCTCATTTAATGCAACCATTCCAGTGTTAAATGATGGAAGTTATTTGGTGGAAATTTGGGATACCAATAACGGAGAGGTTATTAAAAAGCTTGATGCAAAATCAACAAACGGGAAGATTACGGTTATGATAGACAATTTTAAAAAGGACATTGCATTGAAAGTAAAAATCACTAATCATTAATAATATAATATTGAATTGTTTCAAAAATTTAAAAATTCAGTAAAGAATGTTTGAAAAAATTAATTGTAAGCTTCTTATTTCCGGGCTGAAATTTCCAGAAGGGCCTTGTTTTGATCACTATGGAAACCTTTGGTTTGTCGAAATCAAAGGGGGCAATCTTTCCTGCTGGGATGGACAAAACCTAAAACGGTTTGATGTGGACGGAACACCAAATGGAGTTATGATTGACAGGCAGGGACATGTCTGGTTTTGTGACAGTGAAAGAGGAGAAATAAGGACTTATAATCCTAAAACAGAAGAATTCAATACTATTTGTTGTGAAACTATTGATGGTGAAAAGTTAAAACGTCCGAACGATTTGATATTTGACAAATGTGGCAATTTGATTTTTTCGGATCATGCTGACGGACGAACCGAGTTCATTTCAACTTTTTGTGTTTTACCAAAAAACAGCGATAAAGCAAAAGTCATTTCCAGTGGAAAACTATTCACCAACGGTTTGGCATTTTGCAACAATGGTTCAACCTTACTTCTTGCCGAAACTTATAATCAGCAATTGTGGATTGGCGAATGGGATGCTGAAAAATTGGAGTTGCTCAACGAAAGACCTTTTGCAAAAGCGGGAAATGGGCCATGGGGTCCCGATGGGATTGCTTTTGACGAAAATGAAAATCTTTATGTCACTGTTTTTAATGAGCATTTGATAAATGTGTACAACAAAAACGGAGTTTTAATTGATAAAATTCTCACGATTGGAAGCAGACCAACCAGTTGTGCCTTCGACCAATCTGGAAAAATTGGATTAGTAGTAACAGAGGCTGAACGTGGCGAAATACTCTCTTTCCCCGAGTTGGGAAAAGGGCTGCCCATTTTTAATGGATAATCACTAATAAATCGTAAATATCAAAATTTTAAATTTTAAAAATCATGAGTGTAGATCAGTACAAAAAAGAGGTCGGGATGATGAATCTCGAAAAATTAATCGCTACTCGCGAAGGCATTTCAAATGCCACATTTCCAATTCCTGATAAGGAATTATTAAGTCGATTTGAGCAACTCTATACGGGAGCTGTAAATGATGTATTACGTGAGTTTTGTTTGCTAGAACAGGCTTTGCCAGGTAGAGTTAAACCTTTGCGCGAATACCGTACGGTGGCAGGTTTTGCCTTTACTGTAAAAAGTGCACCCAATGTAAAAATACAGGGAGAGATGGAGTTTCGTACCCAAATGTTGGATGAAATGAAGGAAGATGCATTTATTGTTTGGGATACGAGCAGGGACGAGAAAGCAACCCTTTGGGGAGGTGTAATGACAGCCACTGCCAAAGGAAAAAAATTGAAAGCAGCTTGTGTTGACGGTGGTATACGTGATACACATCAGATTTTAGAAGCTGATTTTCCCTTGTTTTATGAATATCGTATTTCGAATGGAAGTTTGGGCCGCTGCCTGATTACGCATTATCAGATTCCTATCAAAATCGGGGATGTAACTATCAAACCGGGTGATATTGTGTTGGGTGATGTTGATGGGGTGTTGGTTGTTCCACGCGATATTGCTTATGATGTGCTTATTCGTGCCGAAGAAATCAAAGAAAACGAAAAGAAGATTTTTGGTTGGGTACATGCCGGTGAATCAATCCATGAAATCACAGAAAAAGGCGGATATTTCTAATTAAACAACAAACCTTCGAGATCTATAAAGACCTCGAAGGTTTAAATTATTTCAACCTATGATCACTTTTAAAGGCCGCATTGGACTTTTTATTCCCTGTTATATCGACCAATTCTACCCTCAGGTAGGAATTGCAACGCTGGAATTACTCGAAAAATTAGGCCTAGATGTAGCTTATCCGTTCCGGCAAACCTGCTGCGGACAGCCCATGGCAAATAGTGGCTGTGAAGAAGATGCCCGCAAAGTCTATCAAAAATTTGTAGCTAATTTCAGTTCGTTCGATTATGTGGTTTCTCCATCAGGGAGCTGCGTGTATCATGTACGAAAGCATTATAATATTCTCGAACAAACGGAAGATGTAAAAAAAGTACGTCAAAATACGTTCGAATTGTGTGAATTTTTGCTTGATGTACTAAATGTTGATGATTTGGGTATTCATTTTCCTCACAAAGTAGGTATTCACCAAAGTTGCCACGGTTTAAGAGGTTTAAAACTCGGAACCGGCAGCGAATTGGTCTTCGAAAAACAATCTAAAGTTCATAAATTACTTTCAAAAGCTAAAGGTCTCGAAATTATAAATCTCGACAGAGAAGATGAATGCTGTGGTTTTGGCGGTACCTTTTCTGTATTTCAACCCGACATATCGGTTAAAATGGGAAAAGATCGTATTGCAGACCATCAGAAGAACGGGGCTGAATATATTACTGCTACCGACACTTCATGCCTTATGCACCTCGAAGGTATTATTCGTCGAAATAATAAACCGTTGAAAACTATTCATATTGCAGAAATACTTAATACATGGAAACCATGATCAGCCACTCCAAAGCAGCTAAGATATTTCTGCAAGATGAGCCACGTACCGATTGGCACGATCAGGCCTTGTGGTTTGTGCGCCAAAAACGTGACGGGGCTGTAAAGCAATTACCGGAATGGGAAAAATTGCGCGAAACTGCTTCGCAAATCAAAGAGGCTACACTTTCAAATCTGGGTTCTTATTTAGAGCAATTTGAAAAACAAGCGATTAAAAACGGTGTTCAGGTTCATTGGGCAGTCGACGCCAGCGAATTTAACCGCTGCGTATTGGAAATAATTCAAAAGCATAAAGCCACAAAAGTGGTGAAAAGCAAGTCGATGCTAACCGAAGAATGTCACCTCAATCCATACTTGGAAAATGCTGGCATCGAAGTGGTAGATACCGATTTGGGAGAGCGCATTATTCAGTTTCGAAATGAACCACCGAGTCATATCGTTTTACCTGCCATTCATCTTAAGAAGGAAGAGGTTGGTGAACTATTTCATGAAAAACTAGGCACTAACAAAGGTGCTTCTGATCCTGCTTACCTGACTCAGGCTGCACGTGGGCACCTGCGCAAAAAATTTCTTCAGGCCGATGTGGCACTTACAGGAGTTAATTTTGCAGTAGCCGAAACGGGGGCACTGGTAGTGTGTACCAACGAAGGTAATGCAGATATGGGTGTAAATGCAGCCAAGGTGCAGATACATTGCATGGGTATCGAAAAAGTAATTCCTCGTACGAAAGACTTAGGTGTATTTACCCGAATGTTAGCCCGTAGCGCTACAGGTCAGGCCGTTACTACTTATACTTCGCATTACTTAAAACCTGAAAAAGGCAAAGAAATGCACGTGATTATTGTGGATAATGGTCGTTCTGAAATTTTAGCTAAACCCTATTATCGTAATTCACTAAAATGTATTCGATGTGGAGCTTGCATGAACACTTGCCCCGTATATCGCCGAAGTGGCGGACATAGTTACGGTTATACAATTCCCGGCCCGATAGGCTCAATTTTATCGCCCAACAACAACTTAAAGAAATATGGAAATTTAGCTTTTGCTTCTACACTTTGTGGATCGTGCAGCAATGTGTGTCCTGTGAAAATTAATATTCACGAACAACTTTACAACTGGCGACAACAGGTGGCTGCCGACAATTTGTTAAGCCCAATAAAAAGCATTAGCATGAAAATGGCAGCAAAGGTGTTGGCCAATAGTCGGCTTTACCAATTGTTTGGAAAAATGGCTCGTGTAGCTGTTCGAATTTCCCCCCGACTGTTGCTATACAACAAATTAAATACATGGGGCGAGGGCCGCGAGTTACCTATTCCTCCAAATTACTCTTTTAACGAATGGTACCGAATAAACCGAAAACAATGAGTGCGAAAGAAAATATCTTAAGCCGGATAAAAAGGGCAGGATTAACAGCAATCCAGTTGCCTGAAACAACTATAAAAACAGCAGAAGTAGAGAATATGCACCATCAGTTTATCGAAAGTCTGAAAACGGCAGGTGCTGAAGTTGTTTTGCTTACTGAAGGAAAAGAAATACATGGATATATAGCTGATAATTATCCCGATACTATTCACTTCGATTCAGCAGACAATTGGCAGAGATTTAGTTCGGAAAGCTCACTTTCTGAATTAAATAAGTTACAAACAGTAATGATAAATGGTATATTGGCTGTTGCCGAAAACGGAGCAATCTGGGTGAATAATACCTGTTTTCCCCATCGGATTATACCTTTCATTACCCAGCATTTAATCCTAAAAGTGAATGCCTGCGATTTGGTATCAACCATGCATGAAGCATATCAATACATCTGTTTTGATAATATTTCGTATGGGGTTTTTATTGCCGGACCATCAAAAACCGCCGACATTGAACAGTCATTGGTCATAGGGGCTCACGGGCCAAAAGCGCTGACGGTGATAATTGAATAATGATATAGCTTATGCAATTAAAGCAGCAATTATTGTCAACATAAAAATAATTACCACCTAAAAAAAATGTCATGTTTGTTTCATTTGCTTAAATGTTTTTAATTCGAACTGTGTATATATTTTAAAGACCGATATCTACAAGTTTAGTTTTTTAAGGTACGAAAGGCTGT
>CAIRSO010000332.1 GCA_903881215.1 uncultured Bacteroidia bacterium | reverse complement strand
GGTCGTTAAAAAATATCTTCCTTCATATACAATCTATAGATACATTAATAGGACCCTTGTACGATCAAATTCATACAGATTACACGGGAATTTCCAGGTCATTTTCTATTACTCCGTAGGTTATACCCGAAAAAGTAGTAGGCTGAATTTGCGTTTAGTTTGTCATCTCACAGACTTAATATTCCATTGGTTGACACTGGTCGTTGTATATCCTGGCGGGTTTTGCAAATGGAATTTCTTAGAACTCTTTTAGGAAAGGCCAACATCGATCACTCCATTTAAATTTAAACTAATTCCCTTTTTGAAAAACAGACTAAACATTCAGATCTGCCGGTTCTTTAGATTAATCAAAAATTAGCTTACTTTTAATTTCTGAAAACTTACCGGTCTTCTCAATGAACACTGGCAACCAGACAAAAGAGCTATTTTAAATGGCTACAAGCAATATACTGACCATTCGTGATATAGAAGTGATTATCAACAGGCTGAAACAGGATGAGAAATCAGCCCTGGACGATCTGTTTGGGTATTACTATCCCCGGTTGTTCCATTTCTCGAAATCAATCCTTAAAATTGAGACAGATGTTGATGACATTCTTCAGGAGGTGTTTGTCAAGCTCTGGCTGAACCGGCAGAAGATTGGCAATGCGGAAACCTTCAATTCCTATATTTTTACCATTACCAAAAACGAGGTGCTGAATTTGATCCGGACAAATATCAGGAACAATAGCTTCAAAAATGAGCTTTTTCAGCGTTCTGTAGCCGAAGAGTTTCAAATGCAGAGTCAGTTGGAGTTCAACGAAGTTAAATCCGGCATCAATCAGGTTGTTTCCCAACTTCCTGAAAAGAGGAGACAGATTTTTATTTTAAGCCGGACGGAAGGCCTTTCCAACAGAGAAATAGCGCAACAACTGAATATCTCCGAAAAGACAGTAGAAGACCATATCACCCACGCAATCAAAAAGATAAAAACCTCATTGAAAGAGATGGGGGTCATCTCCCTGCTCTATTGTTATCTTTTTATGTAAATATTTTGTCTTCGGAGCAGGGGATCCCCTCCTTTTTGGTGTATTAACAGTAAATCATGGAAAAACAATTCACAAAATATTGGAATGGCACGGCCAATCCGGAGGAATTTTCCTCTGTTTTAGAGGCGTTGTGCGGAGAAGACAACAACGGCAAGGTCTCTTTGGAGCTTCTCAAACGCTGGAAAGAGACCCTGAACAACGCGATCGAAAACAAGGAGAACAGCAGCCTGCTCGATAAAATACACCACCGCATCGCGTTGGAAGAATCAAAGGAAGTAGCCCGAAGGATAACCATTTACCAAAACCTGCTCAGAGTGGCTGCGGTATTGATCGTAGGACTGGTTATTTCGACCTTGGTCATTTTCCGTAAACAGCAGCCAGCATCTACAAATGTGTTAGAAACAGTGACCACTCCTTATGGTGCCAGAACCAATTTCAAACTTCCCGATGGCTCTGAGGTATGGCTAAATTCGGGTACGACCATCTCTTTCCCGCGGCAATATGGCGAAACCCGCAACGTCGAACTGTCCGGTCAGGCCTATTTTCATGTAGTAAAAGACGGAAAGCCATTTGTCGTGAAAACCGGTTTTGGCAGCATCGAAGTCATGGGAACCTCTTTCGATGCAAAAGCCTACGCAAATGATAATTTTGAAACGACCCTGGTGGAAGGTTCTGTAAAAATTGTGGATGTGAACAATCGCACCGCCACCTTAAAGCCCGGGCAGCAAGCTACAGTTACTCCGGCCGGTAAATTCTCTATGATGAATGTCAATACAGGAAACATCACCTCCTGGCGGGAGGGCAAACTTATCTTCGTAAAAACGCCTTTTGTGGAGGTGGCCAAAGACCTGGAGCGATGGTACAATGTAAAAATTGAGTTGCAGGGAGATCGGCTGAAAATGATAGGCTATACCGGAACCATCGAGTTGGAGACCTTTGGCGAGGTGCTGGAGCTAATCAATGTCACCACCCCGATAAAATATTCTTTTAACAAGCAATCCCGGATACTGAAGATATCCGGAAGATAATAACCTCAAACGGGGTAACCAAACAGAATTATTAACCAAATTGTCTTAATTATGGAGAGAAACAGATAACCAACACAAAAAAGTAAAGGCGGGAATGGCCGTTCCCACCTTTAAATGATTCGATTTAAAAAACCATAAAATTAATTAAACCATTGCAAAGTTATGAATAAATTGCTGGAACAACATGGCAACATGCCATTATTTTATCAATTTTTTAGAAAAATGAAACTAACTATCCTTGTCGTAACGATCTCAATATTCAGCTGTTTTGCCTCCAATACCTATTCGCAGAGCACAAAACTGAACATTGCAGAGAACAACTCAACCTTGCTGACCCTGCTTCGTGCCATCGAAGGGCAGAGCGAATTCAAATTTTTCTACAACGAGAATGTAGATGTCAGCATGGCGGTAAATGTCCAAGCCAATCAAAAAACCATCTTCGACATTCTTGACGCCGTTTTAGCCAATACCTCTGTCAAATACAAGGTCATTGGCCGTCAGATTGCCCTTTATAACAAAGACGAGATGGAACCTTTTATGAGCGAGCAGCAAACAAAAAAGGTAACCGGAAAAGTCAATGATGCATCCGGGGCAACGCTTCCCGGGGTTTCTGTTATTCTGAAGGGAACTACAAACGGAGTCATCACTGATATCGATGGAAAGTATTCTATTTCAGGTATTCCGGAAAATGCAATTTTGCAATTTTCGTTTGTGGGGATGAAGACTCAGGAAATTTCCATTGGCAGTAAAGCAACTATTAATGTAGTTATGTTAGATGAAACAGTTGGCATTGAAGAAGTTGTGGCTATTGGGTATGGCACTCAAAGCAAACGTAATGTCACCGGTTCATTAGCGAGAGTTGAGTTGAAGAAAACTGAAACTCTGCCAAATACAAATATTGGACAGGCATTGCGAGGTCATGTTGCAGGTGTTCAGTACTTAGATAATGGCCGCCCTGGACAAGGCGGTTCAATTATTATAAGAGGACAGCGGTCTATTTCCGCAGGAAATAATCCTCTTGTTATTTTGGATGGTATCATTTTCGAAGGAAGTATAAATGATATAAATCCCGGTGATATTGATGCACTTGACATACTCAAGGATGCTTCAGCAACGGCGATATATGGGTCAAGAGCAGCTAATGGCGTTATTTTGGTGACCTCCAAAAAGGGGAAAACAGAAAAACCCACTGTTCGCTTTAATGGTTATTACGGTATATCTGACTGGAGTTACAAACCTAAATTATTGACACCTGAACGTTACATTCAGAAGACATTGGATTGGCGCAGCCAGGCAGGTCTGGAGGCAGATCCGACCAAGTTCGCAAACTATTTAACCGCAACAGAAGCGAAAAATTATAATGCTGGGAATATTATTGATCCATGGAAAGTAGCTTCGCAAAATTCAAGTATCCAGAATTACGATTTAAGTGTAGCGGGGCGATCAAATAAAACCAATTATTTTATTTCCATGAATTACAACAATGATAAAGGATTAATATACAATGATATTGCAACAAGAAAAAGTGTAAGAATAAACTTTGACACACAAATCACTGATTGGCTTAAATTTGGAATAAATAGCCAATATGCGGAAAGGGATATTTCAGGAATTGAGGCAGATATGGGAGTTGCAAATTGGACCTCTCCTTACAATGATGTTTGGGCAGATGAAGCACATACTGATCCCAAACCACTTGGCAACGAAGATGGACTGTTTGGCAGCATTATCAAGAATGCCATCATCAACAAAGATCTGGAATTGCAGCGCAACCTGTTTGCCAATTTTTACAGTGTCATTGATCTTCCGCTAAAAGGTTTATCCTTCCGTATAAACTATTCTCCTAATTATCGATGGTATAATCTAAATAATTTTAGTCCAATATACCAACGCAATGGGATAAATGATAAAGGAAGTGCCAGCAGAAGAGTAGATTTTAATAAAAGTTGGGTTTTGGAGAATATATTGACCTATACAAAAGACTTTTCCAGGATCCATCATGTTGATCTCACACTGTTGTATGGTCGTAACCAGGCATATTACGAATCTGTTATTGCAACTGGTGCAGACTTTACAGGCTCAAGCGACGCTAATGGCTGGAATAATTTATCTCTGGCAAAAGTTCAGACCGCAAGTAGTTCAGCATCAAATGTTGATGCCATTTCATCAATGGCCAGATTGAATTATAGGCTTAAAGAGAAGTATTTATTAACACTGACCGCCAGGCGTGATGGATACTCAGGATTCGGAGCCAATAATAAATTTGGAACCTTCCCGTCTGCAGCAATTGCCTGGATCGCTAATGAAGAACCATTCCTGAAGAAAATTTCAGCTATCAACTCTTTAAAGCTTAGGATGTCATACGGTTCAGTCGGTAACCAGGCGATTTCCCCGTATCAATCATTGACCAGGCAAGGTCAGGTGCAATATGTTTATGGTGATGCCGGATCAACGTCAACAGGTGTATATCCCTTGAATCTTGCAAATCCAAACCTTGGATGGGAGACAACAACTTCAGGAAATATTGCCTTG
>CAIRSO010000331.1 GCA_903881215.1 uncultured Bacteroidia bacterium | reverse complement strand
TTTGTTCCGCTCATCTTTTTCATAATCAAAGCTTTCCAAAAAAAATGAACAAAAAAAAATCTTGCTTAACCATAGGCCGACGCAACAAAGGCCCAATCCAAAATCCAACCTTCGACAAATCAGGGACCGAATCCATAATTAAAACAAGCTAGCCAATAACGCCAGATTAAGCATGGTTACTATTGCTCCCAACAGGTAAAGAAAAAATGCATTGTATTTGCTGTTCTTGTATTTCCCCATTACTTTTTCGGAAGAGGTGAGGTACACCTGCACAAAGATCGTAATGGGTAATTGTATGCTTAATAACATCTGTGAATAGATCAGGCCTTTGTATGGGTTTGAGATGACCAGGATCAAGAGAAGTGCGACCACAAAAGAGATGGCAACCCCCAAACGCGAATGGTTGTCATTGATATCATAAGGTTCCTGAAATATCCCTGAAAAGATCGATCCTGCTGCCATACCTGAGGTGATTGTTGAAGCTACCCCCGCGAAGAGCAATGCCACTGCAAAAACAACCCCGGCATGTACACCCAGCAGTGGAACAAGCAAACCCTGCGCTTGCTGCAATTCAGTCACCGCAATTCCTGCCTTATAAAATGTTGCGGCAGCCAGCAAAATCATGGCGCTGTTAATAGCCCAACCCACCAACATGGAAATGAGCGTATCCAGAAACTCGAAATTGAGTTGCCTTTTGATCGTTTTCTCGTCTTCCTTGTTCCACTGCCGGCTCTGGATGATCTCGCTGTGCAGAAAAAGATTGTGCGGCATCACCACAGCACCCAGTACACTCATGATTATCAGCATCGATCCCTTTGGAAACGAAGGTGTTACCCACGAATGAATGGCACTGTTCCAGTCGATCTGTACCAGGGATAGCTCATAAATAAAAGAAAGTCCGATAACTGACACAAAGGCAATAATCCACTTTTCAATCATCCGGTAGCCATTTGTAAAAAGCATGATCAACACAAAAATGACGACTAGAACAGCTCCTGCCCGAATGGGAATGTTGAAAAGCATGTTCAGCGCAATGGCACCTCCCAGTATTTCTGCCAAAGAAGTAGAGATAGAGGCGAACATCGCTGTGGCAAGTATTGGTTTTGCGTAGCCAGGTTTAATGAATTTGGTGGTGGCCTCAGAAAGACAAAGACCCGTAGCAATACCCAAATGCGCCACATTGTGTTGCAACATGATAAGCATGATGGTAGAAAATGTGACCATCCAAAGCAGCAAATAACCGAAATTGGCACCGGCAGCGAGGTTGGAAGCCCAGTTCCCAGGATCGATAAAACCGACGGTCACTAATAGCCCGGGACCGAGATACTTTAGGATCTCCAGTCCGCCAAACTTTGGCCGGTAATCTTTCTTGTCGATATTATCTAAAAAACCACCTGATTTCTTGCTCATCTAGCAAAGATAATAACTTAATATTTACCTTTGATTGAACAAAAACTGCAACTGGATCTGTTTTGCAATCCTCTCCCTTAATGAATGCTTATTTTACGGCCCTGTAATATCCATGAGACAATTATCGAACCAACCGAATCCGCTAGCTGGCGTATGGGTATTGGCTTCGCCGATCTTCGATTCCATCTGCTAATTAAAAAACAAATTATAAACGTATGAAATATTTTTTCTATTCAATTCTCTTGGTTTCTCTCCTCTTCAGCCTTGGTTTTAAAAATGATCCTGCAGATCAGAAAACTTCTGTTCCAAATGATAATAGCTCTCATAAAACTGTTATCTATCAGGTATTTACCCGCCTTTTTGGGAACACTAATACCACCAATAAACCATGGGGTACCATTGAAGAGAATGGCGTAGGAAAATTCAAGGATTTTACACCAAAAGCACTTCAGGAGATCAAATCGCTGGGTGTCACCCACATCTGGTATACTGGTGTACTGCATCATGATGTGATCAGGGATTATAATGCTTACGGCATTTCGAACGATGATCCTGATGTGGTGAAAGGTCGTGCCGGAAGCCCATATGCTGTAAAGGATTATTATTCGGTTGACCCTGATCTGGCCACTGATCCGGCAAAAAGATTAAATGAATTCAAGTCCTTGGTGCAGCGTACCCATCAGCAGGGAATGAAGGTAATCATTGACATTGTTCCCAACCATTTGGCCCGAAATTATCACTCCACGACCAAACCTGCCGGGATAAAAGACTTTGGTGAAACCGACGACAAAACGGTCGAATTTGCAAGAAATAACAACTTCTATTACCTGCCGGGAGTTCCATTTCAGGCTCCAATTTTGAATGAGAAACCACTTGGCGGAGAAACTCACCCAAGCGCTGATGGCAAGTTTGATGAGAACCCTGCCAAGTGGACCGGCAATGGTTCCAGGCTGGCACAGCCACGTGCCGACGACTGGTACGAAACAGTCAAAGTCAACTATGGTGTTCGTCCGGATGGAAGCTTTGATTTTGATTTACTGCCAAAGGGTTATGACCAAAGAAATCTAAAGGATCACTTTGCGTTTTGGCAAGGTAAATCAGTACCAGACAGCTGGATAAAATTCAGAGATATCTGCCTCTACTGGCTCAAATTCGGAGTCGATGGTTTCCGTTTCGACATGGCGGAGATGGTTCCGGTAGAGTTCTGGAGCTATCTCAACAGCACCATCAAAAAAGATTATCCTACTGCCACATTGGTTGCAGAGGTTTACAATCCTTCTCAATACAGGGCCTATATTCATTCTGGAAAGATGGATTATCTCTATGACAAAGTCGCATTTTACGATACCTTAAAAAAAGTGATGCAAGGAAAGTCTCCTGCCGATCGTATTGTTAATATACAAACAGATCTGGCAGACATTGAGCATCATATGCTTCATTTTTTGGAAAACCACGATGAACAACGTCTGGCAAGTCAGGCGTTTGCAGGCAGTGCGGTCAAGGGAAAACCAGCCATGGTAGTATCGGCAACTATCAGTACCTCCCCTACGCTGATTTATTTTGGTCAGGAGGTTGGAGAACCCGGTGCCGAAAATGCGGGTTTTGGCAAGCCAACCAGAACTTCTATCTACGATTATATTGGGGTTCCTGCTCACCAGCGATGGATGAATGGCGGTGCTTTTGATGGAGGAAAACTATCGACAGAGGAAAAAGAGCTTCGCAACTTCTACAAACGGTTACTCAATTTCACTATTGCATCCCCAGCTTTGATGGGAAACTATCAGGAAATACATACTCTCAACCGAGAAAAGACAAATGGCTATAGCGATAAATTATTCTCTTTTGTCAGGTGGAGCAACAACCAAAAACTTGCGATCGTTGCCAGTTTTGATTCGGAAAAAGTGCATGAATTTGATCTTTTGATCCCCGCAGAAATCATCGGGCATTGGAACCTGAAGGATGGAATCTACCCATTAAATGATCATCTGAATACAGATAACAAATTCCAGCTTCTGGTCGAAAAAGGAGAAGGCAGAATTAAAATGATACTAAAACCCTTGGAGTCGGTCATTCTGGAAGTGAAAAATTAACCTTCGCGATTGAAATAACTTATTAGAATTCTAGATGATATAAACCTTATTCTTTCAAAT
>CAIRSO010000330.1 GCA_903881215.1 uncultured Bacteroidia bacterium | reverse complement strand
TAAACGGAACAATCATCATGTTCACCCACACCACTGATCCATCAGGTCTGATGTATCTATTATTCATGCTGAAATTTGGAATCTGTTTTTTCTTTAATTGTTCTAGATTGTAAATGTTCTCCTGAAGCTCTTCAGGATGGGAATAGGATTGCCAGTCCAAACTGGAAAGTTCCTCCATGGTTCTACCTAGAATCTCTGCGAATTTCGGGTTAACCTGGTATAAAAACCCTGTGTTGGTGTTAAAAATGCCTATGCCAATTGGAGCCTTTTCAAATATGGTACGGAATCGGTCCTCACTTTCGTCCAGCGCTTCCAAGACTTTTTTATTAGCTGTAATATCGAGGATGAAGCCTTCACTTTCTGACAGATTGCCGTCCTGGTCAAGCACCGGAACCGATTGCTCCCACACCCATTTTTCTTCACCGGACTTTGTGATAATTACATATTCATCGTCGGATTTCTTGTTCGCCGAAATATCAGTAGTCCATTGTTTATATACAACATCTCGGAATTTTGGGCTGATCAGCTCATTATAAGAAATTTGATTATTATTTAATAATTCATCTGGATAATAGCCAGTTAACTCATAGCAACCATCAGATAAAAACGTCATCGTCCAATCATCGTCATTTTTGCACCGGAAGGCTACTCCTGGTAGATTGGAAATCAAAACGGCCTTACTTTTTTCGCTAACTTCCAAATCCCGTTCCATCTGCTTTCTGGCTGTGATGTCTCTTGAAAATCCAGTTGTACCAACCAACTTTCCTTTATCGTCTATGGCTAGGTCCTTATATTCTTCTTTCCATTGTCCATCAACGATGGCTTCAAAATATCCCTGTCTTTCTCCCGAAAGAATCGCCTGATCGCTGGCAAGATAAATTTCGGCTTCATCGCTTGGGTACAACTCATGGTCTGTCGCACCAATGATGTTTTTATATGGGGCACCTACATAGTCCACAAACGATTTATTCACAGCCAAATATTTTCCGTCAACATCTTTCATCCAGACATCAAACGGAAGATTATCAATCACCAATTGAAGCGCGTGCTCAAAGCTTATTGTTTCTGGCCTTTTGGTTGGTTTCTTATCATTGTTTCTTATGTTCTTATTGTCCATATCCTCACCCCTCTTTAGGCAATTATACTTGCATTGCCTAAATTCTACGATATTTCAGCGTTGTTTTCAAATGGTACTCATTCGGTGGAAATAACAAGCTCCTTTTGTTGAAGGGACTGCTTCTTCCAGTATCTTAATTGAGTTCAAATTAGACTCTAGATGTGCTCGAAAGGACTCCCTTGTCTGATTCACTTTAAGAAGAATGCCTCCACTAAAACCAATCTCCACAGGGTCGTAGATTTCTAACTTTTTGCACAGTCTTTCGGTCATGACGGCTAATTCCTGGCCCGCCCTATCTAATATCTCTAATGCTTCTTCGTCCCCCTTCTGTGCTGATCTGACCACAGCCACAGTGGCCGCAGCTATTTCATATTTGCCCGATCCAAGAACAAAATCTTTCATCCCCGCAACGCTGTGGACTCCCAGATATGTCAGCATCTGCTGAGACAGTGT
The DNA here is from genome assembly GCA_903881215.1 of uncultured Bacteroidia bacterium. Classification (GTDB taxonomy): domain Bacteria; phylum Bacteroidota; class Bacteroidia; order Bacteroidales; family Prolixibacteraceae; genus CAINVV01. The sequence continues at coordinate 799 of CAIRSO010000330.1, read as the reverse complement.
ACTGGCTTTCATCCCTAAGTCCGCCTCCAGTGTCATCCGTTTTAACGCCTCCAACGCAATCCAATATCCACTGCCCTCATCCCCCAAAACATGTCCCCATCCTCCGGTTCGGTGGGTCTTTCCCTTATATCTGCCATAACTGACTGACCCGGTTCCCGCAATGGTGATAATGCCATCATTGCCGTTGAAAATCGCGGCATGTGCCAGCTCAGAGTCATGCACACCTATGACATGGCAACGAAACGCATTCCTAATCTGCGCCTCTAGTCGGCTTTTATTATCTTTGACTTCTATTCCTGCTATGCCCATGTAAATACCACGGCATTCGCCTTCAACCTCTTTTGTGTTGATATTGTTGAGGCATTGGGATACCCCGAGCAAAATATTTTTCTCTGCAAGATTATAGTCTACTGCCGGGTTTCCGGGACCTGTTGTACTCTCCGCAATCTTTTCATCTCTTAAATTATATGCAGCGACTTCCGTTTTGGTTCCGCCACCATCGACACCAATGATATAATCCATGGCACAAATCCTTTCTTAATCATCAAGCGAATCGTCTATTGTGATTTCAACCATTCTCTCCTCTTGCGATACTCGACAATTGGCAGGTCACCTTGTATCAGGTTCTCGCCCATATTCAACTCACTTTTTTTTGGGTTCTGCGTCAACACGACTCGTCGATCCTGGTGAAGAATCACACGGTTTGAAATGTTGCTAAATCTGTTTACCAGCTGTCTTAACCCCGGGACCTTCATGAAACGCTGATAAAACCGGATATAGATATGGGTGTGCTCATCAT
>CAIRSO010000329.1 GCA_903881215.1 uncultured Bacteroidia bacterium | reverse complement strand
CTACTGTCAGCATTAAACTTCAGCATCCACGCCAGTGAGTTATTTTCGTTGAACTTCGCAATAAATGGGATCGGAACAGGACCTGATTGATTCACTGTTCTTTCATTAAGGAATCCAGTGATATATGAATTTCCACTTTCGTCTTTTAAGTAATCTTTTCCGGAACCACTTCTTTGGGCACCAAAAGCAAGGGCAAGTTTCCAAATTTTCTCCTGATCTATTGTCTCTTCAGAAGTACTTTTGAGCAAACTTACAAGAGGTTTCAAGGGGTAGAAATCTTTCATCACCAATCCAAGAGGTGCATTATTAAAAGTTGGATCTGCTATGGTATAACTTTTCCCGTTTACAAGATAATTATCTCCATCCAAGACTTGCCCCAGTGAAATTGCCACAGAATAAAACCCGGGATATTCAACCAATGCGGCCTTCTGATTTAAAAGATTTGTTATCATCCAGGCATAGAGCAATGATTTTCCTTTGTCGTTGCTTTGATCTTTAAATAGCAGTTCTTCAGGAAACATAAACCGATCATAACCATACAAATCATTAAAAGGACAATACGAAAATGACTTTTGAACAAACTGTTGAAGAAATGCAGCACTTTCTTCTCTTTTCATCCCTGCCAAAACAGGTTTCATCTGTTTCAATAATGATTCTTTTGATAGAAATGTGAAAGGTGCATTGAAACAGATAAAAGGATCAGTTTGTGGATATTCTTCCAGGAATTCAATTACTTCCGGGTTATATTTCAGGTTGAATTCATACATTTTTTTGTCCCAGAGGAATTGGAATTTTTTGGTTAAAACCTCTCCCTGAAAATTGAGCGATTGATTGAAATTTAGGTGGATTGCTCCAGTTGCTCCGGAATGAACAGGCGTATAGGTAGTTATAGGGAAGGTAGAAATAGGTTGGTCAATGTAGTACTCAGATTGATTGATGTTTACTTTCGGGACACCGAAGATTTTGGAAGCAGTTCTGTACAAAATAGAGCTCCCAAGTTGATTGTATCCAATTTTTACGTCATATCCCGACCTAATCATTAAAGACCAGGTTAAAAGCGTACTTCCACTATCGTCTTTAGGATATAGGGCGTTTGAACAATATTTGACCAGTAAAAAATAGCCCCATTCGTTCAGTCCAAGTCTGTCCTTGCAGATCATCAGCTGACTAATCAGGTGCTGACTATTTCCTATCATAAATTTATTCCAGAAGTCGGAAACTAATTCATTGCTTAATTGCTGGTTTACGGGTAGATTAAGAAGTCTGTCATACGTAATTGGAATGATATTTCCATAAAATTTTATAGAAAGCTTTTGGGGATTTGAGGTAGTGTATTCCGGTTTACGTATTCTGGGAAGATTCGCAGAAAACTCCTGAGATTCTTCCTCTTTTTGATCACTTGAATAGCAGGGTAAAAACTGAGGATTATGGTAGTTTGTCTCATCAAAAATAAATTGAGGCGGTGATTCAAATTTCCTGGTTTTTGAAACGCGTGTGCTAGGGATGACAGGGAATCTATCCCAGTTGCTCTTTAATACTTCCGCGAATGTTTCATCTTGAAATCGTGAGAAATGGTGAAATCCCGATTGCAGATAAGGCAAGGGATTTTGATTGTTTAGCAAATATTCTCTGCTTTCCTTAACCCAGATTTCTTTAAACTCTTTAATCGTCTGGCCAGAGACATAACTGATCAGGAAGAAAAAAGAGTAGGTAAGTATTAACTTTCTAAGGAATAATATACCTTGAATAAAACGCGCTATTTCCTTATTTTTTTTTTGTTCTCCGAACAATTTTTGGTCTATTAGGGTTTTTACAAAGATAGAGTTTAAATAGTATTCTTTAATGGTATCTGTTGGTATTATAGCTAAATTTGAGGTTGATGTATTGAGAAAGTATGGAGATTATTTTAAAATATCTAAATGTAATTGCCTTAGCCAGTGTCAAATTTTTTTGGGCCACGCCCTATGCTTATATGTTTCGTCTCACTGAGATTGAGACGTTTGTAATGATACAATTAGGTGGAATTCTGGGCTTTGTGTTTTTCTACTACTTTTTTTCATTTCTCTTAAAGGAACTCAAGTTGGTATGGCCAATGATTTATTACATTACGCCGCGAATTTTTAAAGTACGCTTTGAGCAGTGGCTAGACCTAAGGCGATACCGAAAGTTAACTGCCAATAAATTTACACGCAAAAACAAAATGATTGCCCGTGTAAGAAGGCGATTTGGGATGCCGGGGATTGTTATTTTAACTCCTATTTTATTGTCTATTCCATTGGGGGCATTACTTGGAACAAAATACTTCCATCACAAAAGAAGTTTCATTCCATGGATGTTGCTGTCAATCTTTGTTTGGGGAATAGTGTCCGTTCTATTTTTTGGAATTTTCATGCCTCATTGACGCCTTAGGGTCATAAGCACTCTTTTGGATTTTGAAATCATTCCCGGAGTAAGTTCTTCTTCGAGAATGGATTCGGTCACAGAGATGAGTTCAGACTTAAGTTCCGGTTCAATTAACGCAATATTTAGGAGTAATTGCAATGCATTTGCCCGAACCGCAATAGCTTCGGACGGAGAAAGCAGGTCATATAAAACATCCACCAGATTTCCCATCTTGTTTTCAGGAATTCTTTGAGAGAGAAGCATTCTCGTAAAATGCCTTTTCAAAGAGCTACTTTTCAATTTAGGAAGCCAATCAATTATTTCTGAAACATAAGGTACAAGTTTGGAAGGAACAGCTTCTGAAACATGATCGATTACCCATGCTGCATGCCAAGCCAATCGAGGATTATCACAATATATCAGGTGGTAGATTTCAACAAAAAGAGCCTCATCATGTAAAACAATTTCTCTCCACACACCAATCTCCCGAACTCCTATATTTTCAAGTCTCTGCTTAAGATGAAAGTTCGGATGATCATTCTTTCCTGGATGATTGGAGGATATCATAAAAAGCAAGTTGTGATGTTATTTTTGGCAAGGAACCGTGGTTATTGATATTATTGGTAAGGTCGTTGTCCAGTATTCTGGCAGAAGTGTTATCCTTCCACTGAAGATCCATGAAATCTAATAGCTCTTTCTTCAATTTGGGATCGTGAATAGGAACAGTAACTTCTACCCGTCTGTCCAGGTTTCTTGACATAAGGTCGGCAGAAGATATATAAAGGCTCTCCTTGCCACTATTGAAAAAATAATATACTCTGGAATGTTCGAGGTAACGGTCGATCATGCCAATTGAGCAGATGGAATAGTTTTCTTCCACAGAATCAGAGAGCAAAGTAAACATGCCTCTTACGTTTAGTCGTACATCGACCCCAGCCTTGGCTGCATCATAAAGTTTACTAATTATCTCATTGTCTACGAGGTTGTTGCATTTCAGGAAAATGGCTGCCTTCATACCATTTTTGGCAGCCTGAATCTCATGTCTGATCATTTGGATCATTTTGTATCTCATGGTAAATGGGGATACAAGCAGGTGGTGGTACCTCCCGATTTTGTAGTTTTTTGAAAAGAATTCGAAAACTTTACAGACCTCCCTTGTAATTAAGGGATTGGCTGTCCAAAACATCTGATCAGAGAATACCTTGGCAGTAGTTTCATTAAAATTTCCAGTACCAATACAAGCATAGTTGACAAGGATCTTTTCTTCTTTTCGTGTTATCAGACAGAGTTTTGAGTGCACTTTCAATCCGGGCACACCTAAAATCACCTTGACACCCTCACGGGTTAAAAGATTGCCCCATTGTATGTTATCCTGCTCATTGAAGCGTGCTTGAAGTTCGAGGACAACAGTTACTTTTTTCCCGTTTCTGGCAGCATTTATCAGTGCATGTATGACATTGGAATTCTTAGCCATCCGGTAGGCAGTCATTTTAATTTCGGTGACTTTGGGATCGATGGATGCCTCTCTAAGCAAATCGATAAAATGATAGAATGACTGGTATGGGAAATGTAACAATATGTCTTTTTTAGCAATCGCTGCCAAAAATGGCTCTCCCTGATGGATGTCGGGATGTGGAAGAGGACTGTTAATGTTGTAATATAGATGTTTCTTTCCAATTGATGGAAAGCCCATAAAATCTTTAAAATTGTGAATTCGTGAACCACCAATAATCACATCATCTCTCTTAAAATTTAATTTTTTCAGCAAAAGTGCAAGGAAATTTTCCGGAATATGCTTGTCATGAACGAAACGCACCAATTCACTACTCCCTCTTTGTTCAAGACTCTTTGAAAGTATATTAACATAGCTCTCTGCAACATCATCGTCAAGGTCTAGCTCAGCATCACGGGTAAGTTTGACGATAAAGGAGTCGATAGTTTTAAAACTGAACATATAAAATATGTCTTTCAATTCAAATCTAATGACGTCTTCCAACAGGATAATGTATCTCTTGTAGTCGTTTGAAGGTAAAATGACAAATCTGGGGAGGATGTTTGTAGGAACTTCAATAAGAGCATATTCCTCTTTTTTTGTTTTTGTCATCACGACAGCAAGGTAAATAGCGTCATCATTTAGTGAGGGAAGCGGCTGACTCTTTTTAATGATAACCGGCATGATTCGTGGACGAACTTCCTCCTTAAAAAAAGTGGTCACATATTGACCCTGTTCAACCGATAGTTGGGACTCATTAATGATATAGATTTCTTCTTCAGCAAGTTCCTTTAACAACTGGGAGTAGATTCTCTCAAACCACTTGCTATGCGCAACCACTGTTTGTTCGATTTGATACAACACTTCTGCAGGTGTATCTCCTTCGGCAAGTACAAGATTATCGATGGTGGCTAATCTGCGCAAAATAGCGACACGAATTCGGAAAAATTCATCGAGATTGTTTGAATATATGCCAAGAAATTTGAGTCTCTCAATTAGAGGCACCTCTTTTTTAGAGGCTTCTTGCAGGAGCCGTTCATTGAATGAGAGCCAGCTGATTTCTTTGCTTCGATGGGTAATGGTCATCATGAAGATTAAGAGGTTTGGTCTTTTTCGAGGGCATATCTCAACTGATCTAACATAATTGGAACATCATCTGATTCAACGCCTTGTTGAAGAAGATGTTCCAGATCTTCATTAAAAGATTCCATGAATTCCTTTTCTGACATATCGGCATCATTGATACTTTGCTTGTAAAAATCGAGCGCCATTTTTCTCTTTCCCAGGCACCATTGTACATGCCCCATGTTCATCAAATCGAATTTGTTTGGTGAGTCTTCCATCAACTTTCTAAAATATTGTTCAGACTGTTGCTTCTTACCAACTAAAAGAGAGCACCATCCGATAGGTCTCCAAATCTTTTTATTGCCTGGGGAAAGGTATTCTACTTTAAAGTAAGATTTCAATGCCTCATCGTACTGTTTGAGCTCCATTCTGCAATGTCCGATTGAGATATGGACGCCAAGATTTTCGGGCTCCAGAGCAACGACGTGCATATAATATTTCAGTGCCTGTTCCGGATTCTTTAAGTGTCTGTAACAAAGTGCAATTTTTTTGTGGTTCCAGATACGGTTTTGATCAAAGAGATCTGCTTTCAGATAATAGGAAAGGGCAAGTTCGAAATTTTCCATTTTTTGGTAACAGAAGGCAAGTTTCTGAATCAACTCGGCCTCTTCAGTCTCCATCAGTAACATGGCATAAATTTCGGCTGCATCCTTGTAATAATCTTTTGCAAAATAAAACTCCGCAATATTTCTTAACAGCTGATTGTCTTCGAATAACAACTGCTGGAATATTTTTTTATTGTGAAAATCAAAAGTCCAGGAGAAGATGTCTTCCATACCTTGACGTTGTGGATGAAGTTTGCAGAAACGGTATAAATCCCTGATATATTGACCGGAAATAGCAGCTGCCTTTTTATCTCTGGAGAAGCTATCCTCTTCATTTTCTGCCTCAATAAGTTGATCAAATTCCGCAGATAAGGAATCGAACATCATTTTTTTATAATCAGACGGAATCGTTTGCATACTGAAACAGAACGAATATTTGTCAGAGTTGCACAAGACGGGTGTTTTCAGCAAAAGGTCAAACATTTTTTGATTGTCTGACAGGTCATCTGCTG
>CAIRSO010000328.1 GCA_903881215.1 uncultured Bacteroidia bacterium | reverse complement strand
TGCTGCAACAAATGAAAAACTGCTATTCTGATCTGGACAAGGTGTTGAAACATTATGGTTGCACTTTTGATGACGTTGTGGTTGAAAATATATATACCACCAATATGACTGAATTTATGAAAATATCGGCCTACAGGAATACAATTTACACAAAGCAATTTCCAACTGGCTCCTGGCTTGGGGTTAAAGAATTAGGACTGCCCGAGTTCTTGATTGAAATTCAACTGGAAGTGCATAAAGCAAAATAATGATTGCTGCTGATGCCCTGGGGGAAAACAGAAAAATACGATAATCACAAAAAATGATGATGTAACGAATTAGTGCAATTTCACCACAAAAATTTGTTTCCAGACTTCTTTCGAACCTTCTGCTTTGACTAGTTTGTTGAAGGCTATGTTTCTTCCATCGGGTGACCAAACAATGTTGGATAACTCCTCCTTGCTGACAGGCGTAATTCGCTGGAATCTCTTTTCGAAAGGCTCATCCGAAATCTTGCAGACAACAATGCTGTTTTCGGTTTGGTAACAGATTGACTGATTATCCGGACTCCACCTGGCACAACTCTGAACGCCCGCAGAATGGGCAGAAATTTGTCTTGAACTTCCGCCGTCAGGCGAAATAATAAAAATTTGCTGCACTCCTTTTGCATCCGAAGCCAGATAGGTAATCCATTTACCATCGGAGGATGAGCGTACTACTCCTCCACAACCTGGATGGGCCGATTCGGCGGTGTAGGTCAGCCTTCGCTGGATGGTGCCTTTCGGCGGCATTGGAAAAGTTTTGAGAGTTCCTTCCAGTGGGCCGAATTCTCCGGGTTGATTGATTGAATCCGGGATATCCACAACAAAAAGTTCATCCACCGGTTGATTTGCTAAACTTCTAACTTTACCAATAAAGGCCCTGGCGACCTGGCGTTTCCCAGTTTTGGTTACATAACTACCTGTACCGACCCAGCTATCAGAAGCAGCATTGCTAATTTCATCACTTCCCGGTACCGGATTGGTTACGACCTTTACTACCACTGCGCTAAACCACTCACCATTTATATTTTCACCTTCGCAAGAATGGTCAACCAAAACAGGATGAAGCTTTGTTGAGACTCCAATGGTACGCAGATTTACCTTCTGGCCTGTTGAGTCTTCAATGGCTTTCATGATGGCATCGTTGTAGGTATATCCAACCCATTTCCCGTCTTTGCTCCACTCGTGACGGTGGGTTCCACCTCGTAATGCGCCAGGAGTATAAGGAAATGTAATATCCCTGGCATCCATAAAAATGGGAATATTCGGATCATTGTCTTCCACAATCACTCCTGTACGCCGCCATTGCTGATACGGATTTTTTTCACTGCAAGGCTCCACTCCATGGATGAAGATGACCCTATTTTCTGCAGGATGATAACTAACTGCTCCCGCCCCCGGACCATACAGCTGATTTTTTTTCACCACAAATAGTTCTTCAATCACACTAGTTTCAACATTGACCTTTTCAATGGATGGTGAGCCGCCAATGCCTCCGGTTGCTGTCCTGGTATCATAAACCAGCCACTTACTATCCGGTGAGAAATTGTCATTGTTATCCAGGTCGTGGTTATAGGAGCCACTGGTTATTTGGATCATCTTGAACTGCTTTTCCGTCTGCAAGCAACCGATTAAAAGCATTGGAAGCAACAATACTCCCAAAATTGATCTCGTCATTTTCATTGCAACTATTGTTTTAAAATAGAGAATAGCATCTCCGCATCATCCCAGTCGTCCATTCACCCCTCGACTCCGCTCGGGGACCAGCGTTTCTCCTAGTCCCTTAGTCTCCCAGTCCTCCAGTCTCCTAGTCTCCTAGTCTCCCAGTCCCCCAGTCTCCCAGTCCCCCAGTCTCCTAGTCTCCTAGTCTCCCAGTCCCCTACTCCTTCCCCGGCGCCGGATTCGCGTTCATCATCTTCAACTCTTCCTCTATCAGAGTCTCGCCGGTCATCTCCCCAAGACAGACACGACTAACGTAATTGTATCTTTCAAAACTATTGAAGTCAACTTTCGCCAGCATGTAGCCAAAAGAGTCATTGGTTAGACCAAAAAGAAATGGCTGAGTGGTTTTCATTTTTCTCTTCAGGTAAAAACCAATATTTGGAAGAGCTTCCCCCGGGATTGTAATGATTTGAGCATTACCTATATTAACCAGATTCAAAGTGCTGGAAATAAAATATTTATCACCTTCCTTATGAGTGTTTTGGACAAATGGAGAGAGTGCAAGTACCTGTCTCATTCCGGGTGATTCTACAGGAAATGTGATCTTTTGCGCTGCACAGTACAAATTTGCGTTCTCAACAACTGCGGCATCTTTAACGATTCTCAGAGCTTCATCAGCGAGCAAATTACCAATTCGGATACATTCGTTCCAATCATTGGCTTCTTTGCCGTTTTCCAGTCTTGTATCAGCCGTAACCATACCACCCTGAGCACTATTCATAAATATGGCAATTCCGCCACCTTTGGCTTCAATTCTGTCATATAGTGGTCCGCAAAGATCAGGACTCAACAATCCTCTGCCTGTGCCCAATATCTCAGGATGGGTCGCATAATTAAGCAGAGTGGCAATATTCTCGCCTCTATGCTTTCCTGCGGTAGCAGTAACCTGGATGACCCCGCAACGTGGATCGTACAATCTTTCAGCATAATAGTTATAGGCAATCTTTCCTTTTGCCTCGGCAACAGCTGTTTTCAGGGTGGCCGGTTTAAGGTTTATCACTGCTTCGTTGATGGCTGCTGCCATTTGCGATACACACCATTTCAGATAGGGTTCATCAATGTTGATTTTCCCTTGCTCATCCGGAAAACCATATGCATCTGGAGCACTGTGAGCATGTGTAGCGCCTATCAGGATGTTTTCAGGTTTAATGCCTGTAACCAGCTTCCTGGCCTGGTCCCCCAGAAAAGATGGCCAGCCAAGGTTGTCAATGGAAACAAAAGCTACCCTTGTCTCTCCTTTTTCGACCACAAGTGCCCGAACAGACAAGAGTCCTGCTTTACCAACGGGCATAACCGGTTTTCCCATTCCTCCTGAGATCGGGATCAAATGATCAGGGTCTATGGAACGTTTCGCAGCCCCGGCTTTGAAAACTTGCCCCTGTGCAGGAACCAAAAACAGAACAAAAATGAAAATCAGTAGTAGTTTCATGTCAGAAAATATTTGAAAAAATATTTTTGAAAGGATAAAGGATAAAGTTTAAAGGACAAAGTGAAGAACGCTGCAATCATGATTCTAAGGTAATAACTCATAACTCATATTTTTTAGCTTAGCCCCCGATCTCCGGAGTTCCAACTTTATCCTTTATCCTTTATCCTTTATCCTTTTTACCTAGTATAGATAAATCGGATTCGTATAGATCCAGGGCTGCCAATCCTTTCCGGGCTTAACTTCGACTTCAAGACGATAAGCTCCCTTCTGCAAATCTTTATCAAAGCTGTATTGATATTGCTCGTTAGAGGTTATATCCACTGATTTTCCGTCTTTAATCAAGGTAAACCGTCCGGGAAAAGGAGACACCGCTGATAACTTTTTGAGATCACTGATTTTGATTGAGTCTCCCATCATTCCAGCCATTTTTCCATCTTTTCCTTCACCAAAGTAACAGAATCCTGTCGCATCAGCCAGAAATCTGAAAGCTGTGAAATGATGCCCCTGAATTAGATGATGAGAAATATTTGAAACGGTAAGTGTATCTGCAAAGAGGTAATTGACCGAATTATTAAAGGAGGTCTCGTAAGTATTGACCAGCATCCATCTGAATATCCATCCGCTTTGATCGGGCTCATGAAACATCCAGCGATTCCAAAAACTTACTTTTACGGTGTCTATAGGTTTTGTGTTGATTCCCATCCATTGAACCTTTCCGTCCTTTAGGTAACGGGCTCTGAAATTGACATTTTCATGTTCATCGACAGCAGAAAATCCAACGATTTTTCTGTGCATATTCAGCGTATCCCACCGCGCCAAAATAGCTGTCTGCCTTTCAAAAATTGTCCGATAAGCCCAGGCACGGTATTTTGGTCCGTTGATTAGAAAGTCAGTTATAATTGGCAAAGTCGATTTTTTCCCTTTTACATTGGTGTGGAAATTATAGATCTCCATTCCCTGATAATAAGGATTGTTCCAGTTGTGAGGTTCTTCGGTGTGTGCATAAAAAACCATTCCCCCGTTCGAAACCAACTGTTTTGCTACAGTATCTTTATTTGTTTTCCAGTCAACCACCCCATCCTGCAAAGGCCAGGCATCGAAACCCTGTTTCTCACTGCCGGGTTCCAGTAAAACGCCATCATACATACCTCTTCTATATCCCCGGGGGAAAGTATCCAGATTACCATGTGGATGGTCCGTCAGAAAGATAAAATTGATATTTCGCAGTTTCGCTGCTTCAAGGAGTTCGTAAATTGTTCCTTTGCTATCGTGAGACCAGTAGCTGTGCAGGTGCAGGACTCCCCGATAGATTTTCAGATCTGATACGGCAGGACAGTCCTTTTTCTTTAATTGAAAAGCTTCCACCTGTTTTTGCAATCCGGGGTAAGTCACAAAACGGTGCCATAAAGGTTTGGCAAACAGCACAAGCAAACCTATTAGCAAAACCCCCAATATTGCCAATAGAATGTATTTAATTACTTGTAGTAGTCGTTTAAAATTCATTGTTTATATTTAGTTAATTATCAGATATTCAATAACAATGTATTACCTGGACTCCTTAAACCCCTCGGCTACACTCGGGGACCTGTGCGTTTCTCTAATGGGTAGACGCAGGGCCGCCCTTGCATTCTCCTCCTGCCATTTTCTCATCTTCCCATTTTCCAATTTTCCAATTTCCCAATTTTCTCATTTCCCAATTTTCTCATTTCCCCACAATCTCCGTCAAATGCCTGATCAGATCCATTGAATAGTCGCCCATCGTCGGACCGAACCAGCCCATCAGTTTAGGCTCATACTCGTCCATATAGAAATACCTTCCGGGAACGATGTACCCAATGTAACTACCGTTGAAGCTGGAGACCACGGCACTAAAACCTTTTGCGGCAAGCGCATCCTTAATTTGAAGGGCATACTCTCCGCTGAAATCTGAAGGTGCAGAAATCCATATTAACTGACCAATTCTGACTGCCTGAAAGAAAACATTCTTTGGCTCAGGCATCAATTTGTTGCTTAGCCAGGTGGCGAGATTGATCTTTGTAGTGAGACGAAGGTGATATTCAGGCATGCCAACTCTTAAGGTAGTTGTTGAGAAAGCAGCTGTTTCCTGGTAGGCAGCCATCGGTAATTTCCGGATCATACTATCGGCGAGTGATTCTCCCACATATTGCGAGCTTTCAAAGGCTTTTCCCTTGCCCGAAGGACTTTGACTGCCAATGGAACCACCGCAAAAAAGAGCAACATCATAACTGTTTGCCTCCATCTTTCGCTCCCAGTATCCGGGATAGTCTCCGCTGAACTCCATGTTTTTGTCGCCCAAAGTCGTGGCATGGGCTGAGAAAGAACCAATGACAGCTTTTCTTTTTCCCAACTGATTGACCAAAAGGTAGGTAAAATCCCCATTTTTTGTGCCCAGCTCTCCAATGAAACGATTTCTAGTTAACACTGATGCATCAAAACTACCATTTGAAAGATTGGACCTGGAAAGATCAGCGACCGCCAGTTCCACTCCTTTGACAATACATCCTACCAGCCATTGCTGGATAGCAAAATTGGCCTTTCCTGCAAATTGCTCACCGATAAAGCCTGGTCCCCAGGCACCAACACTTGAATGGCTATGTGTCGCCGAAAAAAGGAGTTGATCTCTGGATATGCCTTTTTCAGCAAGCAATACAACCACTTCATCAATGATGTTAGGAGGCATAATCAGTAGGTCAGCACCTACGAAGACCAAGAGTTTTGATCCAATCTTTAAGGCTACGGATCTGACAAATATGCTGTCGTGAACACCTGTTGCTGGTTTGCCCTTTCTGGCTCCAAATCCTGCCAGTGGTACTTCTTTGAATTTCCCCGTAGTTGGGTCATCAACCGGATTGTTGATACCTGGGGTGATGCTGACTTTTGAGAATCCGGCAAAAATGGAGTCTGTCACTAGTTTTTCTGCCTTCTTCAAGCTGTCCACTCTCTGCATTGTCTTCTTGAAATAAGCAGAAGTCATAAACGGATCATCTTTGACCGTACCGGTAGAAACCAAGAAGATGATTCCCAATAAGATAACAAATGACAGAAAAATGTATAGTGCCTTTTTCATAGAGAGAATTATTAATGTGCTAATGTGCTAATATGCTAATGTGCTAATTGGGCATTGTTCCAAAACAATCATTTGTGCATTTTATCTTTCGAAAATGCCTAAACATTGAACTGCTTTTTCTAATTAGCACATTAGCACATTAGCAAATTAGCACATTATTTTTGTCTGTAAAGTACCTGCTTTTCTGAAGTGACAAACATTCTGGTGCATTGAGTGAAGTCCGGCCCAAATGGTGCTTTGTATTTAAGTTCGACATAGAATGCTTTGTAACCTGATTTAGGATACTCAACTTCGATTTGAACAACAGGCTTATTCGCAGCATTTAACCCTACAAAACTCCATTTTTTATCTCTAAATTCCTGATTAGAGGAAGTTGTTGAGAAGAGGGATGCATCAACCAATTTGTCTGCAGTCGTATTGACGGTAATAGTTATCCTGCCATTTAACTCTGAAATGGAATAATCACAGATTGGATATTCTCCTTTGGAAACGGTTATTCCTAAAAATGCACTAAGCGTGGCAAAGGCTCTTTTTCTGTCGCCCTGATCATGTCCGGCATTTGGGGTATAACAAATGTGGTTATTCCCGGGAATGTCATCGATGTAATTTTTAACAGCGTCCACAGGCCAATAAGGGTCGTTAGTACCCATGAAAATCATTTTTGGCATAGTCAGTGTTTTGCGGTACGAATAGGGATCGATAATTTTGACAAGGTCATTATTTTGATTCGTGCCAAACTGCTGGGCAAGACCTAGCTTTACATAATCCTGAATTTCAATGCTGTAATCTCCCCAAACTACTTTTTGGTATGGAATATTTATTGGCATGTTCAGCATATCGATGACCATAGGACCTATCGCGACGACTCTTTTGTCATTGGCACCGGTCAGCCAGGTGGTCCAGCCGCGCTTGGATGCTCCCGAAACCACAAATCCCTTTATTTTCTGATGTATCTCTTTTTTCGAAAACTCCTGGACAATGTCCATGGCTCGTACCGCACTTTTTGTCATGGGAAACAGCAGAGGCCAGTTAAAATCATGGTCATTCTGGTAGTTGTGTAAGGTTTTAGAAATCAGGGCATCCTCTACAAGATCATCATAAAGAGGCTGATTGGGTACTTGCCAAAGTATGGCGATAATTGTTTTATCGACCTTGGCCATTTTACCAAATTCAATAGCCAATTCATCTGTAAACTTATGGGAATTCGGCTTTTCATTCTTGTTGCTTCCTCCGGTAATAAATAGAAGTGCATCATTAAATTTTAAATCATCAGGAACCATGAGCATCAGATCGTGGGTCCAGTGGATGGTTTGCCAGGTTTGTGAGATATATTCAATCCGGTAATAAGTCAACCCCTCCACTTTCAGTTTATCTTTCAACTCCCATTTAAAGGAGGTATCTCCATTGTGAAGATAGGCTTGAAGCGCGGTTTCCGGAGTTACCGGCTTCTTTGCGATAGAAATTCCGGGCTGAAAAAGAACCAGCGTGAATAAAATTGATAACAGAAAAATTTTCATAGTAGTTGAATTGTCAATAAACTGTACACGTTAAAAAACCCAAAAAATATAGTTTAAAACTTTTGTCTGGAAAGCATTTTATACGGATTCATCAAGAAATTGTTTGACATTACATTTGTCCAGATACGTATCACATTTAATATTAAAAGCCATGAAGCATGATTGAATAAAATCAATTTTTGCTCCATGGCTTCTCTATTTAATATAATTCCGCGAATTTATTGCAAAAGCCACATCCTGGAATACTCGGTATCACCTTTGTCAAGTTTCGCAACTGCTGCTGAATAATTAATGTTATTATTGCTCATTTCAGTTTCAGGATATCTGAAACGCAATGGGAATTTAACTGTACTTTTTGGCAAATCTCCATTGGCTTCAATGGCAGGTAATCTGGTTCTCCTGAAGTCAGCAAAAGACTCTACTCCCATCAAAAACAGTCCAAGCCATTTCTGAAGTGCAATCTTTGCAAGCTTTTGGTTGTTCGTGCCATTCACAGGAAAAGCGGCTGCCTTGCTGTTGAAATAGGTGGCTGGAATTGTTTCGCCCCATCTTTTCAACGCCATGGTAACACCTGCTTTATAATATGTTTCTGCTGTACCAGGGGAGATATATCCTTTAACAGCAGCCTCAGCAAGAAGGAATTGAACTTCATCTACCTGCATAACAGTAGCCTTAAGAAGCGGATTTGTATTTTCATTCAACAATTTAGAGAATATTGAAATTTTGTAATTCCATTTGGTATCCGGAAATTTCCAGCTTCCATTGGCAGCCAGTGCATTGATGTAACTACCGGCAGGGTAACCAGCATGATAAGTCAGAGTGTCCTGAATAAGATTGTAAACATTGGCGATTTGCGCATTGGATTTGTCCAGATACTCCCATGAAACGTCGTATGAATAGCCCTTCTGAACGATGGTTTCTTTCTTGCCGTCGTCCGCTTTCACATTGGTCCACGGCCTTTCGATAGGCGCAGCCCAAACTTTTAATCTTTCATCATTTAAGGCTTTTAATGAATCAACCAAAGTCTTGGATGGGCGATTAAGGAGAAAGTTATCTGTGTAACCCATGTATAAAGCACCCATTGGCCATGAATAGGTTCTGTCGCCACCCACGTAGTTTATAGCGGCATTATCGGTCACATCGCTCATCAATGGCAAAGCGGCAACTGCGGCAATGTCTGATGATGCAGTAGCCAATTTGCCTGAGACTCTCATTAATAATCTTAATCTAAGAGAGTTAGCTAATTTTATCCATTTGGTTTTGTCTCCTCCATAAAACAGGTCATAGGTTTTGTCTATAGGTTCTGCTCCTTCAGCCAAAAGTTGTGCGGCATTTTTCAGATCCAGAATAAGTGCCGGATAGATATCCTTCTGGTCATCAAATTTTGGAAAGAGGATTCCGTCCTGACCACGCAAACCTTCAAGATAGTAAATATCTCCGTAAAGATCCGTGGCTGCAGACCAAAGCAATGATTTGAATATGGTGAATACACCTTCATATGTCTTCAACTTCTTATCATGAACAATATTAATGGCGGCTTGCACCAATTTAATTTGAGCTGTGAGTGAGTATAAATCTCCAGTCGGTTTTTGAAAAGATTCGTAAATATTGTCACCCGCACCCCTGTTCGCTTGCATATATTGCATGGCACAGGCAAGTCTGGTGTTGTTTACGCC
>CAIRSO010000327.1 GCA_903881215.1 uncultured Bacteroidia bacterium | reverse complement strand
GTGAGGTTTTCATTTTCGACTATCAAAGATGATCCAGTTACCAATGTATTATTTTCGTCTTTTTTGTATTCCAACGTATTTTTTTTGAAATGGATTCTAGCCAAAGGAATAAATTTATTAACCTTTTATTGTTAACTGCCGGATTGACAGGCTCCTGGACACAGAATACAAGTGCATCAAATAATAAAACTAATGCTTTAAATCATAAAATAAAACCAAATGTTATCTACATTTTAACTGATGACATAGGGTATGGAGATGTCAAATGTTTCAATCCTGATGGAAAAATTCCAACTCCAAACATCGATGCCATGGCTGCAAACGGGATCATGTTTACCGATGCCCATTCATCATCTGCTGTTTGTACACCAACCCGCTACGGAATATTGACAGGTCGGTATAACTGGCGTACCTCTCTGAAAAGTTTTGTTCTAAGTGGCTATTCCAAATCGCTGATTAAACCTGATAGGACTACCATCGCTGGTATGCTAAAACAACAAGGCTACACCACGGGATATATTGGCAAATGGCACCTTGGCTGGGATTGGGATATTGAAAAAAAGGATTCGACATTGATAAAAAATGACAAGAACGATGGTGAAAAAGTTGATTCGGCGCTGAATTTAGACGAACTTAGCTCGATTCCTACTGTCAATTTCAATACCCCCATCAAGAACGGGCCTTCCTCGCATGGCTTCGATTATTCGTTCGGGTTCTGTGGCTCATTGGATATGCCCCCATATGTTTATGTGGAAAACGATGTACCTACGATGGTGCCATCAAAATCTTCGGTTTCAGTTGATGACAAAGCCTTTTGGCGAGAAGGCCCAACGGCTGAAGATTTTGTTCACGCTAAGGTTTTGCAAAAACTTACAGATAAAGCACTTGCATTTATTAATAAATCAGCTAAAAGAGAATCACCATTTTTTTTATACCTACCATTATCAGCGCCACATACTCCGATATTACCAACAACCGAATTTTTAGGAAAGAGCAATACCAATATGTATGGCGATTTTGTGATGGAGGTGGATAATGTGGTGCGCCAAATTCGCGAAGTGATAAAAAGCAACGGCATTGCAGAAAATACGCTGGTTGTTTTTACCAGTGACAACGGCTGTTCTCCCAAAGCCAATTTTGAAGAATTGGCCAAAGTGAAACACGACCCCAGTTATCTTTTCAGGGGAACAAAAGCCGACATCTATGAAGGTGGCCATCATGTACCATTTATTATCGAATGGCCCAAAGGCGCTGCAAAAAACAAAATGGTGAGCAACACTATATGTACTACCGACTTTTTTGCAACATGTGCCGAAATTACCAGCTATAAAATAAAAGACAATGAAGGTGAAGACAGTTATAGCCTGGTTCCCCTATTGAAAGGAGAAACGATCGAAAAATTCAGGGATTATACGGTTCACCATTCCGTAAATGGATCATTTGCCATCAGGCAAGGCGATTGGAAATTGTGTTTCTTACCAGGATCGGGAGGATGGAGTTATCCAACACCTGAAACGATTAAAAAAGAAAAATTGCATTTGCCTGCCATGCAGTTATTCAATCTGAAAGAGGATATTGGAGAAACTAAAAATTTGATAGCTAAAAACCCTGAAAAGGTAGCTGAACTAAAAGCAGCCCTTAAAAAAATCATACTGGATGGGCGAAGTACTCCCGGAAAAACTCAAAAGAATGAAGGAACGGATGATTGGTGGCAGGTTGAATCAATTGTGAATTAAACAGTAATCATATTTAATTAGATTAAATAATTATCATGAAAAATATCGTATCGAAATTATCATTCTTTATTCTCATTTTTGCTTTGTTCATGCTGCAACAAGCATATCCTCAAACTAACCAGGAAAAAATGGAATGGTGGAAGGAAGCCAAATTCGGCATGTTTATCCATTGGGGGGTTTATTCTGTTCCTGCAGGTATATACCATAGAAAAGAAGTAAACGGGATTGGAGAGTGGATCATGAACCACGGCAAGATCCCTGTAGTTGAATATAAAGCCTTTGCCAAACAATTCAACCCAATTAAATATGATCCTGAGGCATGGGTAACGATGGCAAAAGATGCTGGCATGAAATACCTCATAATCACTTCAAAACATCATGATGGATTTGCCCTTTTCGATTCAAAAGTAACAAATTGGGACATGGTTGATGCAACCCTTTATGGAAAGGACTTGCTGAAGCCCTTGGCAGAAGCCTGTCACAAGGAAGGAATCAGGTTGGGATTTTATTATTCACAGGCACAGGACTGGAATCATCCGGGAGGTGCAGCCTACTATGGACACTGGGACAAGGCTCAGGATGGTTCAATGGATGAATACATCAAAAACATTGCTGTTCCACAAGTGAAAGAAATCCTTACCAATTACGGGGACGTTGATATTTTATGGTGGGATACACCAACCGATATGACCAAAGAGCGTGCAGATTTGTTCTTGCCCATCATTGAAAAACATCCAAATTTAATAACAAATAACCGCTTAGGAGGTGGATTCCAGGGAGACACCGAAACCCCGGAACAATTTGTCCCTACCACAGGTTTTCCCGGAAGAAATTGGGAAACCTGTATGACCATGAACGATACCTGGGGATACAAATCAAACGACCATAATTGGAAATCAACAGAAACAATTATCCACACTTTAATTGATATCGTTAGTAAGGGAGGAAACTATCTACTTAACGTTGGTCCAACATCTGAAGGTTTAATTCCTCAGCCGAGCATTGAACGATTAAAAGAAGTTGGACATTGGATGAAAATATATGGCGAAGCTATTTATGGCACAACAGCAAGCCCATTCCAGTATCTTTCGTGGGGGTGTTGTACCCAAAAAGGGAACAAGCTTTATCTGCATGTATTTAATTGGCCAAAAAATGGGGAGTTATCTGTTCCAGTCTTGAACACGGTTAAAAAAACCTATCTTTTAAATGATCCACTAACAATACTGAAAGTTGAAAAATCATCGTATAAAAATACCATACATCTAAAAGGTACAGCTCCCGATCCAATTGCTTCTGTAGTAGTCCTTGAAATTGAAGGGGAACCAAAGGTATTACCAATTCCAACTGCTGGAAAGAAGATTATGGCATCCTCAAGCAAGGCAGGTACAAGCGTTGAAAACTTAACAGATGGAAACCCAAAAAATAAATGGCAACCAGATGACAATGATACTGAAAGATGGGTGGAAGTTGACTTGGGTGGAGAAATTACAATCGGTTCATGTTCATTGGTTGAACCATGGCACCCATGGGACAATAAAGGACAAAAAATTGAAATTCAATACAAAAAAGGAAATAATTGGATTAAGGCTGTTGAGTTTACTACAAATGGGACTGGAAATACGACTTCATTTAATCCGGTAACTTCTCGTTATTTTAGGTTGAGAATGCTTGAATCAAAAGAACCAACTCTAAATGAATGGGCCTTATATCGGGCAGAATAATTTGATGGAAAACTAATAATAAAAAAGCAGGTCACTTATTGGGTGATTTATTATTCGAATTACCTATGAAAATTTATTCTAATTACTTATGAAAATCTATATAATCTTATTGCTGGTAGTGTTTGCTTTTTTTAGAGGTTATACATCTACCATATATGTGTCAAACGCTGGGGACGATATCATCGGTAACGGGAGTTTAGAAACCCCCTTAAAAACTATTCAAAAGGCTGTTGATATGGCAGTAAATGGTGATGAAATTGTAATACGTGGGGGAATATACCGCGAAAGCATTAAAGTTAATATTGATAATCTGACTATAAAAAATTATCTCGATGAATATGTGTTAATCACAGGCCTTGCAAAAGTGGAAGGTTGGGAACAATACAAAGGTAATATTTATAAGGCTCAGTTCAATTCTGTAAACTTTGACAGCAATATGGCCTACAGCCAACTATTTGTGAATGGAAAATTTAAGGAGCCTGCAAGGTACCCTAATGAAGATGGGGATAAATTAAGTAGCCTCGAATGGATGTCGAGTGAAACAAAAGCTCATTCTGCAGCCAACAAAGCAAAGGTTAATTTGAATGAAACCTTTCCGACTCATTATTGGGATGGAGGGTACTATGTCGGTACAAATACATCTGATCATAACGCATTTAATGCTGCAAAAGGCAAAATTGATTTTTCTAATGGAAATACGCTTGAATGTAGCGATATATGTCTCAACTGGAATTTAAATTGGAAATCCTCTGTTGGAATTGGCAGAGGTTATATTTTGTATCATTTAAATGCATTGGATATCCCCGGAGAATGGGCTTATAAAAATAATGAACTGTATTATATGGTAAATGACGGTCAGAATATTACAGAACTAAATATTGAGGTGCGGGTATTACTTTGGTTGATAGACATCAGCAATCGTACGGACATTAAGTTGAATGGACTTAACTTCAAAGCAGGATTGGCAAATTTGGAAAATGCCACAAATTGCGTGATCGATAAATGTACCTTCCGATATTTATCCCCTTTTTCAACACATTATTCCCATCCATATGGCATAAAAACTGATGGATCTAACGGCATATACGTATCAGGTATTGGAAATACTATTAGCAATTCATATTTCGGTCGTAGTTATGCGGCGTGCATTACTCTGGAAGGCCAAAATAATGTTATTGAAAATTGTATAATAGAGGATGGCAATTGGACAGGAGAACGCATGGGACTTATAAACCTATATGGCAAAGGCAACCAAATTAATAGGAATACCATCCGAAAGGCTGGGAGGGCTGCCATTGATGGCGGAAACCAGATTTGGATAAATAAGTATGGTTCAGACTATATAATTCAGGGAAACCATCTATATGACGCTATGCAGCTAAGTACAGATGGAGGTGCTTTTTATACTAATCATAAAAGTAATAAACAATCTGCATATGCTAACGCAAAAATCTGTTATAATTGGATTTCTACTGGTACAAAAGGGGATATATTTGGTAAAATCAGAGTTGGAGTTTATATTGATGATAATACAAGCGGTGTCTTAGTTCATCATAATGTTATTTATAACACAAAGGAAGCTGTCCGTACCAATCAGGCAAATCAGGATATAAGAATTTTCAATAATACGGTGATGAACTGCTTTATGTCCCACGCCAGATGGATACCTGCCCCCAACATTTCGGCAGATATAATTACGTGTAACAATATTTCGGGTGCACCTGCAACACCTTTTATTGGGACTGAAAACAGCAATAACTATTATTCGGCAGAGACTGAAACTGTTTTTGAGGATTGGCAAAATTTTGACTTCCGGCTACGTTCTGGCTCTGGAGCTATTGATTATGGTATAGAAATAGAAGGGATAACCGATGGTTATTTGGGTGAAGCTCCAGATGCTGGGGCATACGAATATGGAAAAGCGAACTGGCGGGCTGGTGCAGATTGGGATATTAATGATACCTGTTTTATAGATGAACCCGAATATGTTTCAAGTTCCTTAGAACCCATAAATCTTAGTGCCATGGAAAACTCAGATGGACATGTGATTCTAAATTGGGATGAGAATGGAATAGGAACAGACTACAAGATTTTGATAAACAGATGTATCGAAGGGAGTAGAATGAGTCCTTTTGACACCATTGAAAACAAAATAAGTTGTTATACCGATACATTAATAGTACCAGGTGAAATCTATTACTATACAGTTCAGGTAGTTAAATCAAATACATTGGCACCTCAAAGCAATGAGGTAAGAATACGTATGGCTGATAACACAATGATTGATTATGCTGATAATTTTGAAAAGCTTGATGATTATTCATCAAACATTATAATTGGGATGGGGAGTCCTGAATTATTTGGAGGAGAATCATTCCGTTATAGAAGGACAGACACATCACCGGCATACCTTCAATGGAAAGTACGTAACATCAAAGAGTTTTCGGCTATTCTCTTTTTTGAGGCTACGCAATATGAAAAGATTTCATTTTATGTTTCAAAGGATGCAGTTACCTGGCAAGAGGTTGTAAATGTGTCATATACAGAACCGGCACCGGTTTCCGACGGCTGGAAAAAAATGGTAATATCAGCACAAAATATACCAGGAGATAATTGGCTGTATTTGAAGCTTAAAATCAGTGGAGGGACAAAAGATTATGTTCCCCAACTCGGTAGTATATACATAAACGAACCTTATCTTATTACCAATCTGGAATCACCGGCTATTCAAGATAATTTTAATGTATACCCCACTTGTACAAATGGGAAAGTAAATCTTACTCAAAATTCAATATATCAGGTTTTCACTTTGACGGGAGTAATGCTATTGTGTGGTAAAGGCAATGAAATTGACTTAACCAATATGCCTGATGCGCTTTATGTTATAAAATGTAAAGGACAATCATTTAAAATAATTAAGACAATAACAGAAATCAGTTTTAAATTTATCAAATAGAAAAATGAAAATATTAAAAACAGAATTAACATGTATATTTCTTTTATGTTTGTTGAAGTTGTTTGCTGGTAATGGGCTCAATATAAAAACAATAGAAGCACAGTCTCCCGATACGCAAATCAGGTTAACTGTAATTGTTAAAAACTGGGGCATTTCTTATGGCATCAAATATAAAGATTCTATCATCATACAAGATTCAAGATTGGGATTTATAACGAATATTGAAAAGGCGGGAAAATATACTGTTGATACCTTTACCAGAGCAGAGCATAATGAAATTTGGACGCCCATATATGGGAAAGTGAAAAACATAATTAATCATTTTGAAGAAACGAATATTGAATTGAAAACAGAAGAGGGATTCAATTTCAAGATCGTTTTTCGTTTATACAATGATGGTATTGCTTTTAGATATGAGATTCCAAAACAACGAGGTGTGGACAGTTTGATTTTTACTAAGGACCTAACCTCTTTTCATTTTACAAAAGACTTTATTTGTCGGGGGATTGAGAATAATATTGAATCTTCTAATTTTATTGCAAAACCATTGAGCCAAACCCAGTTTAGTAAATTACCGTTATTGGTGCAAGCTCAAAATTGTTGGATTGCGTTAAATGAGGCATCTGTTTTCGATTTCAGTATGATGTATTTGCGGAATGATTCTGCGACAACAATGAAATCGGACATTGGCATTTCAGCCTGTGCCTTACCGATGAAGACCCCTTGGCGCGTTGTCCAGATCGGGGAAAAAGCTGGAGATTTGATCGAATCCAACATTCTTGTCAATCTAAATGATCCTTGTAAAATCAAAGACCCATCGTGGATAAGACTAGGCAAATCCTTTTGGGACTGGAGGAACCATGGAGATACAATTAATGGGTTTGTTTATGGCATAAACGAGTCTTCGTACAAGCGTTTGATTGATTTGGCTTCGGAAGACTCAATACAGTACGTATTGTTTGATGCCGATTGGTATAGTGAGAAAGGACCTCAGTTCCCCCAAAAGGATCTTGATTTGCCATCTATTATCCAATATGCCAGAAAAAAAAATGTAGGAATATTGCTTTACATTGATCGGAAAAGAAAAGGTGGCAACAACGACTGGAAAGTGGAAGATGTTTTGAAGACTTTTCATGAATGGGGTGTAGCAGGAATTAAGTATGGTTTTTTGTCACAGGAAGTGAAGGACAGAAAAGCCTTTGTTGATATGACCCGGGAGATTACCCGCCTGTGTGCTAAATACAAACTGTTAGTTGATTTTCACGACAATCCCGTTCATCCAGGAGGGGAAGAACGAGCCTGGCCTAACCGTATGTTATTGGAATATTGTCATGGGCAACAGGACTCCCGAAAATCGTTCAGCCCAACCAAGGCGGTAACAGTTCCTTTTGTCAATGGCTTATCAGGTGCTTTGGATATGGCCAATGGGTTTTATGACCTAAATGGACTCCAGTACAGGGAAAAGGTAGACAAAAAAGGATTAAATAGTACAGTTGTCGGGGAAACTGCGCGTTGCTTGATTAATTACTCTCCATTGCTGATCCTCCCGGACAATGGGGATCAGTATAACAAGAAGGCCGATTTGTTCATGTTTATTAAGAAAATGCCCAACACATGGGACGAAACCAAAGTCTTGGGGGGAGTTCCGGGAGAGTTCATCATCATAGCCCGTAAAAGCGGCGATAACTGGTTCATTGCCGGAAATACCAATGAAAAAGAAAGAACAATTGACATTCCCCTTATATTTCTAGATAACAGTAGAGTATATGATCTTATTAAGTATCAGGATGCCCCGGATTCAGACTTTATGAAAAATAAGGAATCCTATTTGATTTCAAAGGAAAAAACTACCAGGGAGAAAATTTTCCAGGTTCGTATGGCTCCTGGTGGAGGCTTTTGTGCCATGATATTAGCTGAATGATTACTTTGAATTATAACTTATACTATTATAATATGGAAAGAAGAAATTTCATTAAAACAACGATGGCAAGCGCCCCTTTGATTTATTTTGCTCCGAATAATCT
>CAIRSO010000326.1 GCA_903881215.1 uncultured Bacteroidia bacterium | reverse complement strand
TGATTATTCGTTTTTTAATAATTATTTGTTGCCAATTTGAAAGGATAAAGGATAAAGTCAAAAGGATAAAGTGAAGAACGCGTCTTGCGAAAGGATAAAGTTAAAAGGATAAAGTGAAGAACGCGTCTTGCGAAAGGATAAAGGATAAAGTTAAAGGATAAAGTAAGGAAGGCATTTCTCAAGGTTCCTACTAATCCAATATCTCATGTCTTATGTCTCATAATTTATATCTCAACTCCAACGCCCCCTTTATCCTTTTAACTTTATCCTTTATCCTTTAAAACCTTATCTATCTCCGCCTTGATCAACTTCCCCCAAATCTTGTACCCATCGCGATTCAGATGAAGGTGATCTTCGCGAAATAGTTCGTTACGGGGCTCGCCCTTCTCATTTAAGAAGCTTTGAGCAGTTTCAATAAAATAGAGATTTTTCTGCTTTTGGCACAATGCCTTAAGTAGTGCATTGTCTTCCTGAATCACAGACCATTTTTTCCAGCGGCTCTGACTGGGGGTGATTTCGATAATAAAAATGGGCTGCTTTTTGTATTTGGCACGGATTGTTTTGATGATTTTTCGGAAAGTTGCCACACTCTCTTTTGGCGTTAAGTCGTTGGGTGATCCGGTAATATCGTTTGCTATGAAAATTGCGACAGCACTGAATTGATGAGGATAGACTATTCGCTCAGTATAATATTCCACAGCAGGAGAGTTTGATCCTCCGAATCCTCTCTGAATAATTGGATAAGGTGACAGCTCTTCCTTGATAGTACTCCAAAGCCGAATACTGGAACTACCCAAGAAAAGAATGGAATTGTCCGGATATTTTTCCGTCTGATTGAGTTTGTCAAAAGCGGCAATTTCGCCTTTCCATTTGTCTCCAAAATCTACTTTGCTTTTTTGAGCGAAACAGGACGAAATGACAATCAGCGATGCGAAAATGAGTGCCGTAAACCTGTTCTGATGGTGTATCCTTTTCATATTCAATTTATTCAAGTTCAAGTGGTAAGAAATTGATCTTTTCTCCAAGTTAATCTGAGACGAAAAGTAAGGAAATTATATGATTTCACCATAAAGGTCAAACTCTTCGGCATCAGTTATTCTGACATTATAGAACTGTCCAATTTTCAATTTGGAGTTACTGATCAACACCTCTCCATCCACTTCCGGCGAATCGTATTCGGTGCGTCCTACAAAATATTCCTCCTCTTTACGGTCTATGACAACCTTGAGAACCGACCCAATTTTTTGTCTGTTGATCTCATAGGCAATTCCCTGCTGAATGGCCATGATCTCTTCTGCACGTGACTGTTTTACTTCATGTGGAATAGTATCCTCATATGTTTCTCCGGCAAAAGTATCCTCCTCGTGTGAGTATGGAAAAACGCCGAGCCGTTCGAATCGCATATCGCGTATAAACTGTTTCAGTGCCTCAAAATCTTCTTCCGTTTCTCCCGGATGACCTACCAACAGGGTGGTCCGCAGATGAATTCCGGGCACCTCTTCCCTGATCCTTTTGATCAGTGCAATGGTTTCGGACTGAGTAATATTCCGGCGCATCAGCTTCAGCATGTTATCGCTGCCATGCTGCAAGGCGATGTCAAGGTATTTGGCAACATTCCTGTTATTGCTTATCACCGGAAGGAGGTCATATGGGAAGTTGGTCGGATAGGCATAATGCAATTTGATCCATTCGATTCCGGGTATGGCAGCCAGCTTTTCTGTTAATTCTGCCAGTTTCTGCTCCTTGTAAAGATCTATTCCATAATAGGACAGATCCTGGGCTATCACCAGCAGCTCTTTGACTCCTTTTTCGGCGAGTTCGGTAGCCTCTTTGACAAGCTCCTCGATCGGAATGGACCGGTGTTTTCCTGTCATCCTTGGGATAGCGCAATAGGAACATTGGCGGTTACAACCTTCAGAGATTTTCAAATAAGCATAGTGTGCGGGAGTTGTCTGATAACGCTGGTGAGATAGGCTCATCCGGTATTCAGCTTTAAGATCCTCTACCATCTTTTTGACTTGAAATTTCCCATAGAAACCATCTACTTCTGGAATCTCTTTGATTAAATCATCTTTGTACCGTTCTGTCAAACAGCCAAATACAAATATTTTGTCGATGTCGCCATTTTTCTTGGCTTCAACAAACTCGAGAATGGTATTGATAGACTCTTCTTTCGCATCCAGGATAAAACCACAGGAATTCATGGCTACCATACTGGCATCCTTTACACCTCCGTCGAGAACAACCTGATAGCCATTGTCAGCCATCAGGGACAGCAATAGATCGG
>CAIRSO010000325.1 GCA_903881215.1 uncultured Bacteroidia bacterium | reverse complement strand
TTTTATGTAGAAATCAAGAAGTTCACCCCTTTTAGCACACCCGATTTCTATCATACCAGCATTGGTGTATTTTATGGCATTTTTAACAAGATTGATCAGAATGGCATAAACTTTCTCCCTGTCGGTAGTGATGATGGCTTCAGCAGTGGATAAGCTTTTTATGAGGAATAACTGCAATTTCTTTTTGTCTGTTTCAGGTTTGAAAAAAGTATAAACATATTCCAATAGCTCGATTACATTCGTCGATGTCTGGTTAACTTCCATCAGACCCGATTCTATTTTCGAGATATCAATAATATTATTGATGATATTTAACATTCGGATGCCACTTTTCTCTATTATTTCAACATATTCCCGTTGCTCATCGTCAAAGAGATGAGGTTCTTTCAATAAGGCCGCAAAGCCAAGTATGCCGTTCATGGGAGTTCTTATTTCGTGCGACATATTGGCGAGAAACGCCGATTTCAGTTTATTGCTTTCTTCAGCTTTTTCCCTTGCTTGTATTAATTCCTGAAGCCTTTCTTTCAATTCCGTTATATCCCTTGCAATTCCTACACGTTTGATAAATGGACTTACATAAATCATTTCGCTATCCGTCCGCAACCAAAAAACTTCATCTATATTTTCAGCAATTTGCCTGAATTTGTTTTCGAACTCTATAGCCTTTTCTCTTTCTTTTTTAAGTTGCTGTAATGCGATAAATCTTTCTGTAATTCTTGAAATTCTTTCGCCATAAGCATTTATAAGGCTTTGTTCATGAATTCCAATAAATGGCAGATTATCATTATATGAAACAGTTAAAGTTCCTGAAGGCTTTCCAAATAATGATATTGTTGTAAACAGAGATTTACTTATTGATGATAAATTAAAATTTTTAATATTGCGATACTTTATGTTTTCAATTTCGAGTTCAACAAAAACACCTTCAGGAAACTGCATACTATCCGGTACTACAATACTTACAAACTCATTGTAAATATCTTCCAGTTTTACAAATTTTTCCGTTAAAAGGCTTAATGAAAATAATCCATTTAGTTCTTTAGTTCTTTCAATTACTTGTTGTTCCAATATTTCGTTCGAACGACCCAATATTCCTTCTTTTTGCTTTAAATCAGATATATCGGCGGCCATAATACAAACATCACCCAACAGTTGGGGAGGTAAAGGGCTTAATGAAAGTTGCAAATGGACGGGTTGAGTATGATCGTTTTTTTAAAGGTTAACTCACCAACAGTTTTCCCTTTAAGTCCAGCTTGCAGTAGATCATGACATTTCTGAATGTCGCTTTTTGGAAAAAACTGATTAAACAAAGAACCCACTATTAGTTCCTGAGCTATAGACACAAGTCCGGCAAACCGACGGTTACAATAAAGAACAACACCATTGGCAGAGACAATAACAGCTCCTTCACTCATTTCTTCGATGATGACACGATAGGGTGTTTCGGCAGAAGTGAGTGAAAATATACGAGACCCTTCGGTGCCTGAAACGACGATTGCATCAACTTCACCGTTTCGGATGGCATAAAGAGTTTCTTCTGCTTCGGCTAAACGCTGTTGCAGTTCCTCGTTTTCTGTCCGGAGTTGTACTTCTGCTTCAGATACATATTTATTTAGCATCTTACTAAATTTTACCGGGTATGAAAATACCTTTATTTTTGATTTCCCCTTCGCAGATCGAGTCCCACCAGCACACGATCGGCATTTGACATATCACCGATGATACGGCGTAAGGGAAGCGGCAACTTCTTAATGAGCGTTGGAGCGGCGATAATCTGTTCTCCTGCTGCCAGATAAGGTTTCTCATAAAGGTCAACCACGTCGAGCTCATATTGCCCCTTTAAATGTTCTTCGCAGATTATTTTGATGTTTGCTACTGCGCGGTTCGATTGTGGTGTTGAACCGGCAATGTACAATCGGAGGAGGTATTTCTGTTTTGCAGCATCGGCAGTCGCCTCTTCGAAAGCCTTGTT
>CAIRSO010000324.1 GCA_903881215.1 uncultured Bacteroidia bacterium | reverse complement strand
GTAAGATCTCTTGAATGGGATCGCGAACAGGTTCTGAGCAGTGCTAATTCTCAGTTAATAGTAGAGTTACCAAAAGCATCTGTGCGATTACTACTTTTTACTCCACAAGCGCTGAAAAAGTGAACAAGCAATAAATCAAGTGAAGTGATACCTAATAATCAACAAGTAGAAGTAACTTAAGCCAAGTGAATTTATTACTAATTAATTTAAGGGTAATCAAATGAGAAAGTTTAAAGATATAATAAGCATGCCACATAAAATTACAGCCCATTTTCCCATTTTATTATTGGGTGCAACTTTTATATTATCCTCCTATTCAGGTTTTACAGAACCTTTAAAAAACGAAGGATTGTATATAGGATGGGCTATTGAGGATATTACACCTCCTCTTCCTGTTTTGCTCCGAGGACAGTATTATGAAAGACTTTCGAAGGAAGTTCAAAGTCCATTGAAAGTAACTGCTTGTGCAATTGAATCTACTGATATCAAAGGGGTTAAAGAACAGGCAATTATGGTTTCTATGGATATTGCAATGATTTTTCAACCAACTCAGGATTCTTTACGAAAAATTGTTCAATCACAAATTCCCGATTTTGATGTTCAAAAATTGCTTTTGAATGCAACTCATGTGCATTCAGCTCCTGATCCTAAATCAGGGACGGAATTTGAGAATTTGCTATTGAGGAAAGTGAGCAAAGCGGTGGTCTCAGCCTGGCTCAATCGCAAACCGGCTGGAATTAGTAGGGCTTTAGGTTATGCTGTGGTTGGCTTTAACCGTAGAATTCAGTATGACAATGGTACAACAGAAATGTATGGTTCAACACAACGATCTGATTTTATTGGGTTGGAGGGACCGGATGATCCTGGGGTCGATATGCTTTTTTGTTGGGATTTGAACAAACAGTTAACTGGGATAATCATGAATGTGTCATGTCCAGCACAGGTTATGGAAGCAAACTACTTAATTTCATCTGATTACTGGGGTGAAGTAAGAAAACAGCTTCGAAAAAAATATTCCAGAGATATTTTTGTTTTGGGTCAATGTGGGGCTGCAGGAGATATCTCTCCCCGTGATCTGCCTCGTGGAGAGAAAGTTGGCGAACCCAACATGTGGAACATTTCAGGGATTGTTGAGATTGGGAGAAGGTTGGTTCAGATCGTGGATGCTGTCTATCCAAAAACAATAAACTCAATTCAAACAAAACCAAAATTTATACATATAGTTAAGGAAATTGATTTGCCAACAAGGAGAGTAAGTAAGGAGGAGTATACCAAAGCACTTTCAATAGTTAATGAAATACGCTCTAGAGAACCCAAAGATATGAATTCTGATTCTACGGCGTGGAACAGATTTCTTAAAGTTATAAAGAATAATGAAATGACAAATGACTATGGTCCATGGGATAATAAAGAAACTGATTTTGGCATTTTAAAACTAAATGAGGTTTTATTAAGAAATTATGAGAATCAGGATATATTTCCTTTTTATAAAGTTGAAATTCACGCTATACGGCTTGGGGATGTAGCATTCATCACAAATCCGTTTGAACTTTTTGTTGATTATGGTTTCAGGATAAAAGTGAGAAGCAAAGCAAAGCAAACATTTGATGTCCAGTTGTGTGGTGATTACGGTGGTTATCTTCCAACACTGCGAGCTACTCAGGGAGGAGGATATAGTGCTTTGGTCTCTAAGGTGGGCCCGGAAGGTGGGCAAATACTTGTTGATGAATCTGTTAAGGCAATAAGCAGTATATTTGATTTGCAGAAATAATCTTTAAATATTAATTCGGATGATAAAATGTAAATTTCAATTCCTTATTGGATTATTGAGCATTGTGATGTTCTATTCCAAAGTCAGAGCACAGGATAAAGTAAGAAATCATGACAAATCAAATGTATTGTTTATTGTTGTTGATGACCTTCGTCCAGAACTTGGGTGTTATGGGAATCCAGTCATTAAATCTCCTAATATTGATCGTTTGGCCAAATCAGGGATCATTTTCACCAATGCTTATGTTAATTGCCCAGTTTGCGGACCATCCAGATCATCGTTGTTGAGTGGTATTTACCCAAGCAATAATAGATTTGTTGAGTGGAATTGTTCACAGGATCATGATATCCCAGGCGTAGTGAGTCTTCCAATGCATTTTAAGAATAATGACTATCAAACAGTTTCGCTTGGTAAGGTGTATAATAATTTTGATGATGGCAATGGAAGTTGGAACAAAGTATGGAGAGCTCCTATAACAACTACTGAATGGGATTACCAGTCGAAAAAAGGTATTCAGATATTTGAAGAATTAAACATTGCCCGATACAGAGATGCAGCCATTCGTAACAATAATAATTTACCCAAAAGAGGGTTGTCTTTTGAGAAGCCAGATGTTCCTGATATTGCATATCAGGATGGAAGGGTAGCAAACCGGGCTATTGATGAACTTCAGAATTTTCAGAATAGTTCTGAACCGTTTTTTCTGGCAGTCGGTTTTTATAAACCTCACCTACCTTTTAATGCACCTCAAAAATATTGGGATATGTATGATCAACAGGGTATTAATCTGGCAGTAAACGGTGCTTTACCAAAAGATGCACCAGATGCTGCTATGTTTAATTGGGCTGAATTGCGAACTTTTTATGGCATTCCTCAAAAAGGTGCATTAGCGGATTCAACAGCTAAAAGTCTGATTCATGGTTATTATGCTTGTGTAAGTTATGTGGATGCTCAGATAGGAAAGGTATTGAATGAGTTGGAAGATCTTGGGCTGGCAGAAAATACAATTGTAATCCTTTGCGGCGACAACGGCTGGTTCCTTGGAGAACATGGGTTTTGGAGTAAACATTCTAACTTTGAAAGGGCAGCACATGTCCCACTAATAGTTAAGGTACCCTGGATGAAACCAGGAAAGAAGACTGAGGCATTGGTTGAATTTGTGGATATATATCCAACATTATGCGAATTATTCGGACTAAAACTCCCTTTCCACCTTCAGGGGAAAAGTTTTGTTCCCCTTATTGAAGATTCTGATCTGCCCTGGAAAGAAGCTGTTTTTTACAGAATTGGAGAAGGAGAAACTATATTAACGAATACTCATGCATACACCGAATGGATTAACATTAAAACTGGTAAGACTTACGCTCGTATGCTGTATGACCATCGGTCTGACCCTGATGAAAATATCAATGTCTGTGAGCTCCCTGAAAACAGCAATATAGTTAAGTTTCTGCACGAGAAACTTACCTATCATATTAAAGATCGTGATAATTTAATAATCAGGTAAGTAACTATATTTAAGATGAAAAACAGCAGAAGAAATTTTTTTAAATATGCTGGAATAGCAGGGTTAGGCATGGCAGTTAGTAAAATCACAGAAGGATTTACTAAAGTGTCTTCAAATATTTTTTTACATACGCCCCTGCAGTTAAACCTGTTATCAATTTGAACTGCCTGTTGAAATGAGAGATGTTGTTGTACCCAATTTCATAGCATATCTCTGAAATTGTTTTGTTGCTATTTACCAGTAATTTACAGGCATGCGCTACTCTGATCTCATTCAGAAACTGGGAACATGTTTTGTGTGTTCTGTATTTAAAATACCTGCAAAAAGATGATTTATTAAGATTAACAAGGCTGGCAATCTCATCAAGTTCAATCTCGCGATTGTAATTATTCATCAGAAAGTTCATCACCTTGTTGATCCTTTCTGAATCAGCATTACTAAGAGAGTTGGTGAAACCCTGATTGGATAATAATTCATAATCATCCGTTTTGGCAATCGTATCGAGTGTTTTCAGAAAAAAAACCAAGCGGTCAAATCCACTAGAACCGTAAACATTCTTTATTAATTCAACTATTTTTTGTTTATCTGCCCCTTTAATCAACATTCCTTGCTGACCGGCCAGGAAAAGCTTTTTAAAGTGTTCAAATTCTGGAAGGTCAAAAAATCCCTCTTTCAGTGCATCCTCTCGGAAATGAATGACATACACATCCACAAAGAGATTCTTGTTATCCTGGTAAAAATCATTGTCATTTTTCCACACATGTGGAAGGTTCGGACTAATAAACATTAAATCTCCATCACTGAAGTTTCCAATGTGGTTTCCCATCAATCGAATACCATAACTTTTCTCAACAAAAATAATTTCAAATTCCGGATGATAATGTAAGGGATAATCCATAAAAGGGGTGATTTCCCTTTTTACTGCAATGGAAGAATAGTAGTTGGAAAATACTTTCTCGAGTTTTGGCTGCATAGTATCGTGTTGGAATTGTTCTAAAAAGTACCATAAAATTATAATCTATGCAAATATAGTGTCATAATTTGAAAAGGCAGTAGTTTTTTAGGGTATTCTGGTAAGGTATATTTGATTGATTTAAAAACTGAACTGTGAAAATAAAAACCCTTCCTATTTACATGATTTTTCTAGCTATGGGACTGATCGATTCAGCAGGACCGATGGTTAGTCTCGCCAAAGATTCATTTAAAATTTCCTATACAATGGCCTCCTTACTCCCTTTGCTAGCCTATATCATGTATGGACTGCTTTCGGTACCAATAGGAGTGCTGCAGGACAAAAAAGGCAAAAGATTCATCCTAAACCTGGGGCTTGTCATTGCACTTTCAGGACTTGTTATCCCCATTTTTTCAGGAATGTATGGGAAAATGGTCGTTGATGGCAGTTCAATGAGTCAGTTTTATAAAATTCTGGCAGCCATTCTTCTGCTGGGTGCTGGTGGCTCTATCCTTCAGGTTGCGGGTAATCCAATTATGCGCGATATTTCTGAAGAGGGACAATATTCGAAAAACCTCTCGTTTGCACAGTCTATTATTACCATTGGATCCTCGATGGGTTTTCTTCTGCCAGTTCTCATGCTTTCTGCATTTGGCCTGGATTGGAGCATCTTGTTTCCAATTTTCTCCTGCCTGGTTTTGATCAGCTTTGCTGGTCTGAATATGATTAAAATAACTGAGAAGCTAGCACCAGACGACCATCATTCCTCATTTAAGTCCTGCTTTAAGCTACTAGGAAATGGTTATATAGCAACCATGGTTCTCGGTATTTTTATTTATTGCGGTGTCGAAATATCCATGAGTGCCAATATCCCCATTCTTCTGAGCGAAAAATTTCAGGTCAAAGAGATGGGCTTACTGATCAGCTGGTCCCTGTTTTACCTCCCTATTTTAGCCGGAAGGTTTTTCGGCTCACTTATTATGTCTTGGATAGCACCAAAAAAAATACTGCTGATAACTGTATTAATGGCACTGGTAGGTGTATCATTAATTTTCAGCAACTCTTATCCACTCACTTTGACAGGTATATTTATGATCGGACTGGGGTTTGCCAATATTTTTCCTTTGATTTTTTCCATTACCATCGATCGTTATCCCGAGCATACCAATGAGTTATCCGGTTTATTGGTTTCATCTATAGCCGGAGGAGCCTTAATTCCTCCGATCATGGGAGTAGTTGCTGATTTTACTTCCATTCAAGTAGCATTTGTTGTTCCGGTAATATGCATAACCTATTTACTTTTTGTCGCAATTATTAATAATAGAATTAAATTATTGAAATGATTAAAAACTCTTTAAAAGCCGCATTTGTAGGTTTTGGGGAAATAAATTCCCCACAGCAGTTAATAAAAGATAAATGTGCAATGGCCCTGAAAGAGGTAAAATCCCTTGGTTTTTCTATCGTTACCACCGATCATGTGACCGACGATCCTGCCGGGATGGATGTCCGCAGAGCAGTCAATGAACTGGGGAAAGGCGATTTTGACCTTCTGATTATTTGTCTTGCAGGATGGATCCCCTCGCACGCAGTGATCTCAATTACCAATGCATTCAAAGACAAACCTATGATACTGTGGGGGCTAGCCGGAGATATCGAAAACGGACGAGTGGTTACCGCAGCTCCCCAAGCCGGAACTACCGCTTTACGCAAAGTGTTTAGCGATCTGGGTTACAAATACATCTATATTTATAACATCATCGGAAAATCATCTCCACTAGATAAAATCAAAAATTTCGCTTTGGCGGCTTCAACCGTAAAGTCTGTTGAAAACACAAAGATCGGTATGATGGGTTTCCGTGATATGAAACTTTACAATACCCTTTATGAAGGCTTGTCGCTGAAAAGAATTATAGGTTCAGAAGTAGAATTTTTCGAAACCCTCGAAATGCTCCGAATAAGCGAAAACATCCCAGAAACAGCGGTAGAGCAGGTATTGGATAAAATTTTGAGGGAATGGGATTTTGAGAAGCCAGCTGATCAAGATTTCCTCAAAAAAGGAATCAGCTATTACCTGGCGGTCAGAAAAATTGCCGAAGAAAACGGATTCGATGCCATTTCACTGAAAGATGTGGACGGGATGAAGAAGTTATTAAGTTTTCCTCCTGCTATGATCTTTATGCTGCTTTCAGATGAGATGAATATTTGTACTATTCCTGAAAATGACGTCATGGGAGCTGTTACACAGTTAATTGTAAAACATATTACAGGACAATGCGCTGCTTACCTCGAATTTTATGAATTCGGTGAAAAGAGTGTCCTTATGGGCGTTCCTGATTATGTTCCTGCCGAAGTGGTCGAAGGAAAAGTGAAAGTCACCCCTGCGGCTTTTGGAAATATCAGCGGAGGACTGCTTAATATTTCAACCTTGAAAACAGGCAGGCTGACCATGGTTCGCTTGTCGAATACCGGCGAATGCTACACGATGCACATCTGCACGGGCGAAGGAAAATTAAAATCATGGGAAGAGGCAGGATGGGATTTCCCGGCTCCTCAATTGCCCAGTCTTGAAATTTTCCTTGATGCACCGGTCGAAGAATTTGCCCAAAAAATCTCGGGACAGCATTACATCATCGCTTATGGCGACTATTCCCAGGCTCTGCGCGATTTCTGCTATTTAAAGGATATAAATGTGGTATGATGAAGAAATATGATGCCGTAATTTCCGGATACCTTTGTGTAGATATGGTACCTCAATTTCAGAAAAATGAATTATCGACAACTTTGGCTACTCTTTTTAAGCCAGGAAAGCTAATCGAAATTGATGGAATGGAGTTTTCCCTCGGCGGTGTAGTGGCCAATACGGGTATGGCCATGAAAAAATTCAAAAAGAACGTTTTTTTAAACGGTTTGATAGGAAACGACCTTATCGGAAAAATTGCGGTGGACTGGCTTGAAAAGTATAACCTTTCAGCTGGGATCAAAATAGTAGACAGGGTAGGAACTGCGTTTGGTATCGTGATTGCTCCCCCAGGAGTTGACCGCATTTTTCTGGAATCGCCGGGCTGTAGTAAAATATTTGACCTTGAGTTTATCGATTTTGAAGCTGTTTCAGAAAGCCGCATATTCCATTTTGGATATCCACCCTTGTTGAGAAAGTTCTATCTGGATAGAGGAGAGCAGCTAATAGCTTTGTTTTCCAGGGTACAGGAAATGGGTGTGATTACTTCTTTGGATTTCAGCCTTCCAGATATCCAAAGCGAATCGGGTAAACTTGACTGGCAGCAAATTATGCAGCAAGTTTTACCATTTACAGACATCTTCGTCCCCTCGCTGGAGGAGGTGCTCCAAATTATGATGCCAGATGTGTATTCTGAATACCTTTCTAAGGCACATGATTCGGATTTTACCGACCTGATCCCTGTAAGTATCATTCGAGAAATTGGCAAAAAGATAATCGACCTTGGGGTAAAAATTCTGTTGATAAAAGCCGGCCATCGAGGTATCTACCTTCTCGTAGGGGACATCTCCACCTTAAACCAAAAGGCAGGATTCAATCTGACTGAAGAGGTTTGGAATTACCATGAATTATGGTGCAATGCCTATCCGGCCGATCCGGCAAAAATAAAGAATGCCACAGGAGCAGGAGATACTGCTGTTGCTGCATTTCTATCTGCAATACTTGATGGAAAACCTGCAGAGTTAGCATTAAGATTCGCAGCTATTGCTGGCAGGAACAACCTGTATTGCCAGGATATTTACCAGGAGATCAATGACTGGAATGATATGGAAACAGAAATGAAATCAGAGCAAAATGAAATAATCAGGTTCTGATATAAAGTAAATTGTTAAACACAGAAACATTAAACTCAATCATTATGAGCAATTTGTTGACAACACAAAAAGATTGGTGGAAAGAGAATGCTGCCGGAATTCCCAAGATGATAACCGATGCACCAGGTCCAAAATCTAAGGTCATGCACAATAATACCACACGGTATATGAAAGGCCTTAGCGGTCAGGTTAAACTGTTCCCCGTTTGTTTCGAAGAGGGATATGGTATCACCCTCACGGATGTGGATGGAAATAAATACCTTGATTTTTCTTCGGGAATCTATGTTACTTCCCTAGGGCATTGTCATCCAAAAATATCGGAGGCGATTTCCTTCTGGGCAAAAAAACTGATGAATGCCCACGATTTTACCTCTCCAGTTAAGGAGAAATTAATGGAAAAGATGGCTGGTATTCTCCCCGGAAAATTAAATGCCATCCAGCTTTATTCTGATGGAACAGCAGCCGTTGAGGCTGCCATCAGGGCTGCTCGGGCAATTACCAATAAACATGAATTTATTTCGGCCTACCGTGATTTTCATGGTAAAACATTGGGAGCGGTAAGTTGTGCTCAGATGTACCGCGGTGAAACGCATAGTTACGGACCTACCCGGGCTGCCGGTTTTTACATGGTGCCCCGCCCCGATCCATACCGCCCGTTGTGGACCAAAGCCGACGGTACCATCGACACCGATGCCTACATCCGGTTTTACGAGACTTTTATTTTAGAAGCCACCGTTGGTAATGTGGCCGCTTTTGTCCTTGAACCCGCACAAGGGTGGGCCGGAAGTATATTCCCTCCTGAAGATTTTTTCCCTAAACTGAAGAAGCTTTGTGAAAAATACAAAATACTGCTTTATGACGATGAAATTCTTGCCGGAATGGGTCGTACAGGCGAATGGTTAACCTTAAATCATTGGGGCGTTGTACCCGATATTGTAACCTTTGGAAAATCGTTTGGCAATGGATTTCCTGTAACTGCCATGGTAGTCAGCGAAGAAAATGGCGAGGCATTAGAGAAAATCTCCGCTTCATCAAGTTATGGTGGTAATCCAATGGCTTGCGCTGCTGCCCTGGCTTCTATTGAAGTGATCGAGCAGGAAGAAATCTTGCAAAATGTGCGTTCCGTTGGCGATTTTTTCATGAAACGCATGTTGAAAATGAAAGAGCAACATCCAATTATTGGTGATGTAAAGGGAAAAGGATTTTTATTGGGAATTGAATTGGTAAAAGACAAAGCAACCAAAGAACCTTTTGATGAAGCCGGCAAATTGGTCTATCAAAAAGCATTCAGAAAAGGGTTGGCCTGGATTCCTGCCGGACACATTCTGCGTATGTCCCCACCTCTGATTATGGACGAGAAATATGCCACAATGGGAATGGATATTATTGAAGATGCGATTACAGAAGTAGAAAAGGAATTTGGGTACAAGTAAAGAATTACGAATTAGCAATACAATGAGCCAAAGAAAAAAAATCAGATTCGGAATTATTGGGCTTGGGCTAATGGGCAGAGAGTTTGCAAGCTCTCTGGCTCGCTGGTGCCATTTGCTTGATGATGGAGCTATGCCCGTTCTTGCAGGAATATGCGACAAAAATGTGGAGACCTGGAAATGGTACAACGATAATTTTCCGGGGCTCGTTATCAAAACCGATGATTATAAAACACTTTTAAATTCCGATCAGATTGACGCAATCTATTGCGCAGTTCCACATAATCTGCATGAGCATTTTTATATAGACATCATCAATTCGGGAAAACACCTTCTGGGTGAAAAACCTTTTGGGATAGATATGTCGGCAAATAAAAATATTCTGGATGCCATTCATACAAACCCGGATGTAATTGTATGCTGCAGTTCTGAATTTCCCTATTTCCCTGCTTGCCAGCAATTGATAAAGTGGCTGAAAGCAAGAAAATATGGAAGGATTATTGAAGTAAAAACAGGTTTTCACCATTCGAGTGATATGGATCTTTCCAAACCAATCAATTGGAAACGGATGATTGCAATAAACGGTGAATATGGTTGCATGGGCGATTTGGGAATGCATACCCTACACATTCCTTTCCGAATGGGCTGGAAGCCAACGAGTGTATATGCTGACCTTCAGAATGTGGCAAAGACCCGTCCTGATAGCAAAGGTTCTTTGGTTCCTTGCGAAACTTGGGATAATGCTGTGTTAACATGCAAAGTGAAAGATCCTGAAAATGGAGAAGAATTTTCAATGGTAGTAGAAACCAAGCGGATGGCTCCCGGGGCAACCAATAATTGGTTCATTGAAGTGTATGGAACGGAAGGTTCTGCAAAGTTCTCTACCCACAATCCCAAGGCTTTCGATTTTCTGACAACAAGTGGAAAAGAGCAAGGCTGGACCCGCTTAGATATCGGTTCACAATCCGCAATTCCAAGCATTACCGGGGGTATATTCGAGTTTGGATTTTCTGATGCTTTTCAGCAGATGATTGGCTTATTCATTCAAGAGCTTTCCGATAAGGGATCCTTGAATCCATTCAGAAACGTTACTCCGGAAGAAACATCATGGAGCCACGAACTTTTCACTTCTGCCCTGGAATCACATAAAACTGGAAGAAAAATCAGACTATTGTGAAGAATAACCTTCCACCCAAAAAATCGATAGTCATATTTGGGGCAGGTAAAATAGGAAGGTCGTTTGTCGGTCAGCTTTTTAGCCGGTCGGGATATAAAGTAATATTTATTGATGTAGATCAGAGGATAATTAACGAACTCAACCTCAGGAAGAAATACACGGTAGTAATTAAGTCGGCAAAAGATGAAATGCTTGAAGTTACCAATGTAAGTGGAATTTATGCGTATGAAATGGAGTCAGTAATCCGTGCGATTGCTGATTGCAGCCTGATGGCTACCTGCGTTGGTAAAAATGCGTTGCCAAAAATACTTCCGCTGATTTCCCAAGGTCTTGAAAAGCGTTTTACAGAACGCCCGCATTTCCCGCTTGACATTATTTTAGCCGAGAATATCAGGGATGCCTGTACGCTTGTGAAAGAAGGGCTGAAAATCCTTTTGGACAAGGGGTTTCCTCTGGATACCTATGTCGGTCTTATTGAAACGAGTATTGGTAAAATGGTGCCAATAATGCACAAACAAATCGAAGAAAAAGATCCATTGTTGGTTTTTGCGGAACCCTATAACACATTAATTTTGGATAAAAACGGGTTTAAGAATACCATTCCAAATGTGTTTGGTTTATCACCGAAAGAAAATATAAAAGCATGGGTAGACAGGAAGGCCTTCATCCACAATCTGGGTCATGCTGCAGCAGCTTACTTCGGTTATTTCAAATTTCCGAATAGAAAATATTTGAATGAAGTCTTGGATGATCCAGAGGTATGTTCTTTTGTACGGGAAGCCATGAGCCAGTCCGCAATTGCCCTCGCTGCTGAATACCCTGGCATATTTACCTCTCAGGATTTAAATGAACACATTGAAGATCTGATATGCCGGTTCAAGAACAAGGCCTTAGGAGATACCGTTTTTAGAATTGGCTCTGATTTAAAACGAAAACTCAGTGAAAATGATCGGGTAGTTGGCGCAATTAATCTGGCAAGGATACATAAATGTGACTACGACAAATTGATAGATGTATTAGCTTTTGGGTTATTGTTTCGTGCAAAAGACGAGTCAGAAGCAATGTTTTGGGAAGATCTAGAATTTATTAAACGACTTGAAACAGACGTTAAGAGTGTACTTGAAACAGATTGCGGATTTGGTAGTCAGGCATATAAAGGCCTTGTTTCCAAAATTATGATAAAATATAGAACGCTTCGCGAGTTGTCTTTGGCTACTTTAACATCATAAAATAATAGTTTAAACACGTATTAAATGAATTGGTATAAGCGTTTAGTCCGCCCATGTTAATTTATTGATTGTAAACGTATAGGATTATTATAAACCATTTTATTTATGAATGAATCAAAGATTGTATCCATTTTAGACCGTCTATTATACCTGAAATGGTACTCATCAAGGTATCCTTGAAGTCTTTCTTTGCTACAATGATGATGTATCCCTCTCAACCATCCTTTCAAGT
Organism: uncultured Bacteroidia bacterium; assembly: GCA_903881215.1. GTDB lineage: Bacteria > Bacteroidota > Bacteroidia > Bacteroidales > Prolixibacteraceae > CAINVV01. Next base: position 1,228 of record CAIRSO010000324.1, on the reverse strand, counting down.
TCATTATGTGGATATGGATATCCTGAAAGCTTTTCCCATTTTCAGATTTGAGTTGTTCTAAATTTGGATAGTCTTTTTTCAGAGGAATATATCCTTTCCATTCATCAGTAATGATTTTTGCATCTTTGCTGATATATGTTTCAAAGAATGGTCTTAAAGAGGAAGCAGATCCGCTACTGATACATTGGGCATAAGCTCGTCCAACACCACCTTCCACTAATTCAAGTGCGACAACGACAAGCTTCTTTTCGCCTTTACTTCGGCCTCGTTTACCTTCTTCCTCTCCGCCGATATAGAATTCATCTACATGAACTATACCGTTAATGGGGTGCAGTTTACTGCTTTGCATGGCTTGTTGAATCTTCCATTTAAATTCCCAGCAGGTCATTTGACGCAACTCAAATTCCTGGGATAATTCTAACGAAGACATGCCTTTCTTTTTGGTACTTATCTTGAATGCAATGTGGAAAGCCAGATGTAAAGAAAATTTACACTTGTCAAACATAGTTCCAGCTGTTGGACTTTCATCATACTTGCATTTCATACATCTTCTTGAAAATGGCTTGACCCCTTTGTAATATTTGATATGACCGCACTTTCTACATTGATAGCCTTTATCTTTCCACTTGACATCAGCCAAGTACTGATAACACTGCTCTTCAGTCGAAAATGTTTCATAGAACTTAATCGAGTTCACTCCTATAAATTTACTTCGTTCATTCATGCTACGAAGGTAGCATTTCTAAAAATTAGGGCGGTCTAAACGCTTATACCAATTAAACAAATTGAAAAAATCAATATCATATCTAGTGTCACCCGATTTGGTCAGTTCGATTATTTTCGCCATTTATTTTTCTCGAAATATTCCATTACCCATTCAAACGACCCGCTACAATCAATCCAGGATTTAAAATTTTCCATCATATAAGCTGTTGCCTCATTTTCAGCGCCCGGATTGTAATATCCTGTTGGTTCTGTTTTAAATTTCTTTTGCCCTGTCATAAATTGTATTACATGCTTGTTCTGCTTATTGGCTTGGGATAGAGCATGATTGGCCTTCTTCGTGGAACCTTCGGTAGCAAATAGAAATAGGGCATAATTGAAATTCCAAAAAGTAGATTCTTCATCTTCAAATTTTTGGTAAAGTTCAAAATAGGAATTATACTTCTTACATTTCAATAATACACTTGCTAAAATATAACGCACACCCTGATTATCACCGGGATTT
>CAIRSO010000323.1 GCA_903881215.1 uncultured Bacteroidia bacterium | reverse complement strand
TAAGACATAAGACCTAAGACATAAGACCTAAGACATGAGAGATGACGACACTCTCCGTAAATGTTGGGAGTCCCTTACTTTATCCTTTTAACTTTATCCTTTATCCTTCTTCACTTGTACTCATCCCAGGATTTGATACTGATATCATCCATCTCCAGTTTGCAGATGGCATAGATGAAAGCACTGGCTACTCTGGCGTTGGTGATCAGTGGAATATTGAAGTCGATCGCATTCCTGCGGATGCGGTATCCATTCGAAAGCTCCCTTTTGGTATGGTCTTTTGGAATGTTGACGACCAACTCAATTTTACGTGCTTTGATCAGTTCCAAAGTATTTGGCGACATATCTTCTTCGTCAGGCCAATAGACCATTTCTGTCTCAACGCCGTTCTCTTGAAAAAAGCGGTGGGTTCCTCCGGTCGAATAAATGGTAAAACCTCGCTCCTTCAGCATCCTGGCGCTAGCCAAAAGCTCAATTTTACCTCGAACCGGTCCGGAGGAGATGAGAATGGTTTTCTTGGGTATCCTGTAGCCAACCGACAACATTGACTTCAGCAATGCTTCGTAGAAATTTTCTCCGATGCATCCGACTTCACCGGTGGAGGCCATATCTACGCCCAAAACGGGATCGGCATTCAGCAATCTGTGAAAAGAAAACTGTGGTGCTTTGACTCCGACATAATCCAGCTCGAACAGAGATTTGTCAGGCTTTTCGAAAGGTACATCCAACATCGCTTTTGTAGCGATCTCGATCAGGTTCGTTTTCAATACCTTGGAAACGAATGGAAAAGATCTGGAAGCCCTGAGGTTGCATTCAATTACCTTGATATCGTTGTCCTTGGCCAGATATTGAATATTGAAAGGACCTGTAATCTCAAGTGCTTTGGCAATTTTTTTGGAGATTTTCTTGATACGGCGGATGGTCTCGACGTACAACTTTTGTGGAGGGAAAACGATCGTTGCATCTCCTGAGTGAACTCCAGCAAATTCTACGTGTTCCGACAATGCGTAGGCAACAATTTCACCATTTTTGGCAACAGCGTCAACCTCAATTTCTTTTGCATTCTCTATAAATTCTGAAACTACAACAGGATGCTCTTTCGAGACATGCGCAGCAAGTTCGAGGAAATGTTCAAGCTGATCGCGGTTCGAGACCACATTCATCGCAGCGCCGGAAAGGACATAGGATGGGCGTATGAGTACCGGAAATCCAACCTCGTCCACAAATTTGTAAATCTCTTCGATGGTCGTAAGCTGGCTCCAGCGGGGCTGGTCGACTTCCAGCTTGTCAAGCATGGCAGAGAATTTATTGCGGTCCTCAGCGTTGTCAATTTTTTCGGCAGTTGTGCCTAGAATCGGCACACCCATTGCATGCAATTTCATGGCCAGGTTGTTGGGAATCTGTCCACCCATCGAAAGCACAGTTCCTTTCGGCTTTTCCAGGTCACAAATATCCAAAACCCTTTCCAGGGAAAGCTCATCAAAATAAAGGCGGTCGCAGTTGTCGTAATCGGTTGAAACAGTTTCGGGGTTGTAGTTGATCATGATGGCGCGGAATCCAGCTTTGCGGATGGTGTTAACAGCATTTACGGAGCACCAGTCAAATTCGACTGAAGAGCCAATGCGATAGGCTCCGGACCCCAGAACGATTATCGACTGACCGTCGTGCTGAAATTCAACGTCATGTTCCGACCCATTGTAGGTCATGTAGAGATAGTTGGTCTGGGCAGGATATTCACCCGCCAGGGTATCAATCTGTTTGACGAAGGGTAAAATGCCGTGTTCCTTGCGGAAAGTTCTCACTTTCAGGCTTTCCACATTCATATCCCTAACTCCTGATTTTACCACAATTCTTGCGATCTGGAAGTCAGAAAAGCCAAGTTTTTTTGATTCTCGTAACAGGTCTTCCGGGAGGTTTTCCAGCGTATCGAAGCTAGTTAATTCATTTCTTAACAGATAAATATTCTGAAGGCGCATCAAAAACCATTTGTCGATACGGGTGATGGCCCAGATTTGGTCTACCGTGTAGCCTTTGTGGAATGCTTCCGCGATAGCAAAAATGCGACGGTCGGTTGGGTTAAGCAGCTCCTCATCAATATCAATGATCTCCATATCACCCCGGTTCCCAACAAAACCATGCATGCCAATTCCGATCATGCGGAGACCTTTTTGGATGGCTTCCTCAAAGTTGCGTCCGATGGCCATTATTTCGCCTACAGATTTCATGCTGGATCCAAGGTTTTTGGATACTCCGACGAATTTTCCAAGGTCCCAACGTGGGATTTTTACGACACAATAGTCGAGGGCAGGTTCAAAACAGGCTGTTGTCTCTTTGGTAACTGAGTTCTTTAATTCATGCAGACCATAGCCAAGTCCGAGTTTAGCGGCTACAAATGCCAGCGGATAACCGGTAGCCTTGGAAGCCAGTGCAGATGATCTGGAAAGGCGGGCATTTACTTCGATCACCCTGTAATCTTCCGAATGGGGATCGAGGGCAAACTGAACATTGCACTCTCCGATTACGCCAATCTTGCGGATGATCTTGATGGATAAGGCCCGTAATTTATGGTATTCGTCGTTCGATAAAGTCTGGGAAGGGGCTACCACGATCGACTCGCCGGTATGGATGCCCAGCGGATCGAAGTTTTCCATGTTACACACTGTGATGCAGTTGTCGTACTGATCTCGAACTACCTCATATTCTACCTCTTTCCATCCTTTTATGGACTCCTCCACCAAAATCTGGCCGGAGTAGGAGAAGGCATTGTCGGCCAGTTTATTCAGTTCCGTTTCATTGGAACAGAATCCGGAACCTAGTCCGCCAAGGGTGTAGGCGGCACGGATGATGAGCGGATAGCCAAGTTTATTGGCTGCGTCTCTGGCTTGTTCTATGGACGTACAAGCTATGCTGCGGGGTGTAAGTACATCGATTTCATGAAGAATGCCTGAAAAAATCTCGCGGTCTTCTGTATTTATGATGGATTGAACAGGAGTTCCAATCACCTTCAGGTTGTATTTCTCCAAAATTCCCTGGCGGAATAGATCAACACCACAATTGAGGGCAGTCTGTCCGCCGAAGGCCAGTAAAATGCCGTCCGGGTTCTCTTTTTGAATTACCTTCTCAACAAAATAAGCCGTAATGGGAAGGAAATATATTTTATCTGCGATATCGTCCGAAGTCTGAATGGTTGCAATGTTTGGATTGATCAGGATGGTGTAGACACCTTCCTCTTTCAATGCCTTTAGTGCCTGCGAGCCTGAATAGTCAAACTCACCGGCTTCTCCGATTTTCAGAGCTCCTGATCCCAGGACGATAACTTTTTTGATGTCTGTGTTTAGCATGGTAATCCAGTTGAAATGTTGATGTAGAGAAAATTCATGAATTTTTAAATCTGAGAAAATTCATGAATTTTTAAATCTGAGAAAATTCATGAATTTTTAAATCTGAGAAAATTCATGAATTTT
>CAIRSO010000322.1 GCA_903881215.1 uncultured Bacteroidia bacterium | reverse complement strand
GATTGGTGCCATACTCGGTGAAATTTCCGAATATGAATTTAACAAAGGGCGACCACTACTCTCTGCATTGGTCATAACAAAGGGAGGCGAAGAAGGTGATGGGTTCTTTAAGTTATGCGAAACTTTAGGTTTTGGAGATTGGAAGAAAAATAAACGGGATGTTGGATTCTCTTCAATGAGAATGAATGAATGCTATGCATTTTGGCAGAATGAAAATAATTACAAAAAATATAGGGACGACTAAATGACTAACCTTTCGGGTATTATCAAAAGCATCCGCGACATCATGTGGCAGGATTCCGGGCTAAACGGAGATGCTCAGCGGGTTGAACAATTGGGATGGATGCTGTTTCTAAAAATATTTTCAGACAAGGACAAAGAACTTGAACTGCTTGATGATAAATACAGATCGCCCATACCTGATGAATTTCATTGGGTTAAGGAAAAGGGCAACTGGGCTGGTGATGATGAAGGTATTACAGGGGACGAACTGCTTGCTTTTGTTGATCAGAAATTATTTCCGGCATTGCGTAATCTCGATGTAAGCACCGGACATCAGCGTGCTCTGATTGTGAGGGAAGTTTTCACCGGGAACAACAACTACATGAAAAGCGGTATCAACATCCGCAAAGTGCTGAACAAGCTGAATGAACTGGATTTCAATGTTGCAAAAGAGCGCCATGCATTTGGTGAACTGTATGAAGGTATCCTGAAAGATCTCCAGAGTGCAGGAAAGTCAGGTGAATTTTACACGCCCAGGGCAATTACGAATTTTATCACCGACATGATAAATCCCATCCTGGGTGAAAAAATCCTGGATCCAAGTTGCGGTACCGGGGGTTACCTGACCTCTGCCATTGAACACCTGAAACTCCAGGCAAACAATGTGGAGGAGAGACAGGGGATCCAGCAGGACATCATGGGATGGGAGTATAAACCTTTGCCATACCTTTTGGCAATCACCAACTTGATCTTGCATGACATAGAAGTACCTAACATCACCTTCCGGGATTCTCTGGACCAGCCCCTTAGCAATTATAAGGAAAAAGATCGTGTGAATGTAATTCTGGCCAATCCGCCTTTTGGCGGTATTGTCGCCAATAACAATGAGAATAACTTCCCGACGAATTTTCGCACCAGGGAAAGTGCCGACCTGTTCCTGATCCTAATGATCCATCTGCTTAAACAAGGTGGCAGGGCAGGCATTGTCCTTCCTGATGGATCACTTACCGGTGAGGGTGTTAAACAGCGCGTGCGCCAAAAGCTGTTGGAAGAATGCAACCTATACACCATTATCAGATTACCCAATTCAGTGTTCCAACCCTATGCCACCGTAGCGACGAATCTGTTGTTCTTCAACAAAGGACAACCAACAAAGGACGTCTGGTACTATGAACACCGGCTTCCGGAAGGTCAAAAATCTTATAGCAAAACCAAAACCATCCGGCTTGAAGAATTTAACCCGATCAAAGCATGGTGGAATAACCGGCAGGAAAGTGAGGTTTCCTGGCGAGTGGATATTCAGACCATTATTGACCGGGGATATGACCTTGACATCAAGAATCCGACCAAATCAGAAGAAGAACATGAATATACAAGTGCAGAACTATTGACTATGATTGAAGCCTCGATGATGAAAAGTGCCGACTTGTTGAACCAAATAAAGCAAGCAGTACTATGAGTTTAGTGAGGATTGATAGACTTTTCAATTTTGAAAAAGGCATTCTTCAAAGTTCAAAGTGTGTCCCTGGGAAATATGATTTCATTACTGCTTCATCAGAATGGAAAACTCATAATGAATTTACGCACAATTGTGAAGCATTAATATTTGCAGCAGCAGCTTCAGGTTCTTTAGGGAGGACACATTATGTAAACGGGAAATTTGTTTCAAGTGATTTGTGCTTTATTCTGACCCCAAAAGACCCGATGAATTTTCCGGTAGATTTAAAGTTTTATCATGTTCTATTTAACGATCTTAAAGACGAAATAGTCAGACCTCCTGACCCGGTGACAAATTAAAATGTCGCCATTTCGAAGACCAACTTCAAATCAGAACCAGGGAAAACGGTTTCGGTATCATTTAGAAGGTCACATATTTTTTCCATGGCGAGATTATCTCTTGGTGTTGCAAGGCTATACAAAATTATTGTCAACGTGTTTTTCTTATAGTCGGGCATGATATCAGCTTTTGACAAGAGGATACTCTTGACCAACGCCCTGATTTCATTGGTTTTCTTCTTGTATTCTGTTGCCAGCATATTCGCAAAGGCAGTTTCCGCTCTGTAGCAAATCATTTTTATAATATTTTGTAGGTGTTTGCTTTCTGTTTTTAGTTTGTTATAGCGCAATGCTTCAGGCATTTGGCCAACAGTGATTTTATAGGGTTGTTGTTTCCTTTTCTCGAGCAAAGCCTGCTCTTGGTTTTTTAGTGATTGTATTTCTTCTGATAATTTCAGTTGGGGTACCATGTGCTTTCTGGTTTGATCAAGCCCGGTGTTTGTGTTTTCTTCTTTTAAAGCAAAAAGAGATGCTTGTCTGCGGGATATTTTTTCTCTGTTTTTTTTCAGTTTATAATTGATATTATTGTACTCCAGGTTAACTACCAGGATAGATTTATCTAATTCATCAACACCGTATTGTGTTATACGGTCCAAGTCGTATTCCTGTCTCATATACCGAAAGAAATTTTCTTGAGACCAGCGGGCAAACATGTAAAGGGCAATCAAAACCGTTGACAAAATAGGATTCGTGGTTATAATACTGGTCTGATGTCCATCATCGGAGAGTTTACGGACCTCACGTAATTTGACGCCATTTAATGTTACTGTCTTTTCACACAGAGGCATGACCATGGTGCCCCATTGGGTTTCTACCGTCAGCTCTACAAAATCTGCTTCTTCCCAGAGATCTTTAACGTTTTTACGATAGGTTATAACAGCAACCCGGTGATGGTCCCAGAGGAATTGGAAAAAAG
>CAIRSO010000321.1 GCA_903881215.1 uncultured Bacteroidia bacterium | reverse complement strand
GCCTATTCGCGATTTTTACCATCCGGCTCCACCTCAAAGCTGGAACAACAATGGTAAAGGTGGTTTTAGGATACGTACAAATAACAATCAACGCGAGGCAATAGTATATTCTGGAGGAAGAAAATTGAAAAAAGGTGAAAGTATAATCTTTGAATGTGCATTTATTATTACTCCAATCAAAAGATTAGATACCCAACATCAATTTACGAATCGTTACTTCCAAAATCAATATAATCCTGAGCCGACGGAGCATGAGGCTGCAAATGGAGTGAAAGTTGCAAATTTGCATCATGCAAATGAATTTAATCCTACAATAAATTATCCCTTTATTGCGACGGACAAAATGAAAGGATACACAGAACGCTGTCATAATAAGGGAATTAAAGCCAAAATCTATTATACCACGCGGGAACTCTCCAATTTTGCAACTGAGATTTGGGCCCTGCGAAGCCTGGGTAACGAAATCCTTACCGGAGGCCATGGCGGCGGTTATCCCTGGTTAAGAGAACATCTTGTTGACAATTATACCCCGCAATGGTATCAATATTTTGGTGATTCAAAAGGGGCTGATGCTGCGATTCTTACATCTGTCGGAATGACCCGGTTATACAATTACTATGTTGAAGGTATAAAATGGCTGGTAAAAAATGTGGGCATCGACGGTCTTTACATTGATGCTGCCGCCTATGACCGTGAAATGGTCAAGCGGATAAAGAAAGCAATGGATGAAGCAAATTCAGGATGTCTGCTTGATTTACATGAAGGACATGATTGTATATTAAGATATCTGGAGTTCTTTCCCTATCTTGATAAAACATGGCTTGGTGAGAGCATCAATTATAATAAAATCGAATCCGTTGATTGGCTGGTATCTGTATCCGGAATTCCTTTTGGTTTTATGAGTGATATGCTACAGCTCGGGGGTAATCCGTGGCGAGGAATGGTATATGGGATCACCTCACGCTATGGGTGGACAACTGATGGCGTTTTCTGTGACCCCACAAATATCTGGAAAGTTTGGGATAGCTTTGGGATAGCTGATTCAAAAATGGAAGGATATTGGGAAGACAACCCGATAGTAAGGACTTCAAATAAAAACATTCTGGCAACCACGTATCTGAAAAATAAGAAAATGTTGATCAGCATCGCCAGCTGGGCGAAAGATAACACTTCAGTTACACTGAACATAGACTACAAACGTGCAGGACTAAAATCTGATAAAATAAAAATTTATGCCCCTGAAATTAAAAATTTTCAAAGCAAAAAAAATTTCGGGATTGGAGAATCTATAAACATTGAGCCAGCTAAAGGGTGGTTATTAATAGTTGAAGAACAGTAATTAAAAGAAATTCCAATCCTAAAATCGCTATTAATTTGAATTATATGAATAAATTGTTGCTAACAGGTTTTGTATTGTTAATAATATCGTTTGTTCAGGCAAAAGTTCATGTTGGCGAACTTACTCTTGAGCAACTATCAAATCCTTTAGGAGTCGATAAAAATCAGCCACTTTTCAGTTGGAAATTATTTTCTGATAATAGAAATGTATTACAGACTGCTTATGAAATAAAGGTTGCTCTTAATGAAACAGATTTAATAAATAAAGAAAAGTTCTTGTGGAAATCTGGAAAAGTTTCTTCAGCGCAATCTATCAAAATTCCATACGCTGGGTTGGCTCTAAAGTCATCGCAACGATATTTTTGGCAAGTACGAGTTTGGGATAATAAGAACAATGTTTCGGAATGGAGTAGTGTAGCTTTTTGGCAGATGAGTTTGTTGAATATTTCTGACTGGAAAGCCCAATGGATTGAACCCGGATATGAGGAGCCGTTAAGCAATAGACCCTCTCCAATATTTCGTAAGGTTTTTAATTTAAAAAAAGACTTGCAATCCGCAATTGTCTATATAACAGCTCATGGGTTGTACGAAGCCATGATAAATGAGAATAGAGTTGGAAATGACTATTTAGCGCCTGGTTGGTCGAGTTACACCAAACATTTATATTATAGAATGTATGATGTTACTGATTTAATAAAAAAAGGCGACAATGCGATTGGTGTTACTTTAGGAAGTGGATGGTACAGGGGTATTATTGGAGGAACTGAAAATAATCGTTATGGTAAAAATGTTAGCTTATTATTTCAATTGGAGCTTACGTTTAAGGATGGAACGAAACAATCGATTTTATCCGATGATACATGGAAAACGTCTATCGGCAGTATTATCGATGCCGAGATTTACCATGGTGAAACAATAGATGCCAATAAAGAAAAGATTGGTTGGCTTACTAGTGAATTCAATGATAAAAACTGGGCTTATGCCAAGGTCGCATCTTACGACAATAATATTTTGAAAGCTGCTTATAATGAACCAATCCGAAAGCACGAAATATTTAAACCGGTCAAAGTAATGATTACTCCTAAAGGAGAGAAGGTAATTGAT
>CAIRSO010000320.1 GCA_903881215.1 uncultured Bacteroidia bacterium | reverse complement strand
TTTCAAATACATCCAAAGCAAGGGGTATGATGATGTGCTTTGTATGGAGCATGGCCGAAGTATCAAAGGCAAGGAAGGTGAACTGGCCTTGATTGAGGCATACAGGAAATTTGATAATTTTTAGAAATAAAAAGGGAGGGCTTTCAGGCCCTTTTTTTTTATACTATTGAACTAATTTCCAATAATAAAACAAATCAGTAAATTTTTCACCAAATTTTTAAAATCACTTCTTTTTTAACTAAATTGGGGTGATTTTATGTCCAAGTCAAAGAGTGTTTCAATAATTCCTAATTATGCAACAAGAAAAGCTGAGCGTTGCGCTTTTATCAGTTTTTGCTGCGGTTTTCTTAACTGGATTTAAGCTGATTGTAGGCTTAATGACAGGAAGTTTGGGAATTCTTTCTGAAGCGTTGCATTCCGGTTTGGATCTGGTCGCAGCTGTAATCACCTATTTTTCTGTGCGTATTTCAGATAAACCAGCTGATAAACAGCACAATTACGGACACGGAAAAATTGAAAATTTTTCAGCATTTATCGAAACAATCCTATTGGTAATTACATGTATTTGGATTGTTTATGAAGCTTCAAACCGGCTAATTTCCGGAAAGACACATATTGAAGTGGGAGCCTGGAGTTACATCGTTGTGGTCAGCTCAATAATTATTGATATTTCGCGGTCAAGGGCTTTAAGTCGAGTCGCTAAAAAATACAATAGTCAAGCCCTGGAAGCTGATGCACTGCATTTTTCAACTGATATTTGGAGCTCGGCTGTTGTTCTTTTAGGGTTGATCTGTGCCAATTTCGGTTATTATTTTGCTGATTCAGTGGCTGCCTTGGGAGTTGCTACCATTGTTTTGTTTGTATCATATCAACTTGGCAAAAGATCAATTGATGTGCTTCTGGATAAAGCGCCGAAGGGTACAGTGGACCTTGTAAAGAAAACACTCTCTGAATTTTTAGAGGTCAAGAAGTTTCATAGCCTGAAAATCCGAACTTCAGGTGCAGATACTTTTGTTAAAGTTAATGTTCATTTGGATCCTGATTTGAGCCTCAGAGAAGTACACGAGATCTGCGACAAGATTGAAAATGAAATTGGCTCCCGCATCAAACGAAGTGAAGTATACATCCATGCTGAACCCGAGGATCCCGGCCATGTTCAGACCGAAATGCAGGATGGATTATAATTAATCTTTGATTTATTTGGAGAAAACATGTGAATTGAGTAATTTTGCTCAGGATATTGAGTGAAATTACTCAGTACATTGAGTAAAATATTAAAACATGTTTGAACGTTCATGTATAGAAGGACTTAAGAAAAGATTAGAAGAATCAAGAAAGTTCATTCAAGTCGTGATGGGACCAAGGCAAGTTGGTAAAACGATGATGATTTCACAACTTTTACAGAAAATAGCTGTCGGATATTTGTATGAGTCAGCGGATGCCATATCAAATGCAAACACCACCTGGTTGCAACAGATTTGGGAGAGTGCCAGATTGAAAATGAAGGCCGTAAATTCAACGGAGTTTCTCTTGGTTATTGATGAAATCCAGAAAATTGAAAATTGGAGCGAACTTGTCAAACAACAATGGGACAAGGATACCCACGAGAATATAAATATCAAAGTAGTACTCCTGGGATCATCCCGCTTGTTGATACAAAAGGGATTGACTGAATCTTTGGCCGGAAGATTTGAAACATTTTATATGGGGCATTGGTCGTTTCCGGAGATGCGGGAAGCTTTTGACTGGAATGTCGATCAATACATCTATTTTGGTGGTTATCCTGGTTCTGCGGCACTTATTGGCGATGTAGACCGATGGAAAAATTACGTGAAAGATTCTCTGATTGAAACGGTCATTTCTAAAGATATATTGATGCTCACAAGGGTTCTTAAGCCCGCTTTGCTGAAGAGGCTATTTGAACTGGGTTCTCTTTATTCGGGTCAGATCCTTTCCTATACGAAGCTGATAGGAGAACTTCAGGATGCCGGAAATACAACTACATTGTCA
>CAIRSO010000319.1 GCA_903881215.1 uncultured Bacteroidia bacterium | reverse complement strand
TCCCCAGCGTCCCGGACCGATAAGAATATATTTTCGGTTTTCTTTTCGCATCATGTGGTTGAGTTTCTCAATCTCAATCACCATTTCCTGGGTTTTGCTTTTATCAAATTCGTCTTTGTCGATATAGATGACATCGGTAATATCCCCAACCAGGCCGTTCCCCATGCCTTTATCCGAAAAAATAACAATCTCATCGCGCCTGATCTCATCCATATTAACCTGGTAATCAAGCTCAGCTCCTATCAGGGGTTTAATCTGTAAAAGATAAAAAGTTGTTTTATAGTCCTTATCACGCGTCAGGTCGATGGCAAACTCAATCTCAACAGGAGTTCCCATAGCTTCTTTTACTATATCGAGAACCGTTTCCACCGAGGAAGAAGATCAGTGCAAAAATGATTCTAATGATGACGGGGTCTATGGAGAAATAGGCTCCCAATCCACCGCAGACACCACCCAGGACCTTGTCTTCAGGATCACGGTAGAGTCTTTTGCCACCTGTATGATAGAATTTTTTACCGGCGGCAGGTTGCTTTTCCTCCTCTTCGTTAGAGATGGCTTCAGGAGTTCCCATGATCACGATCACTTCGTTCACATGATCCAGGTTGATTACCTCTCCACCACTTTTGATCTTTTCAGTAAAGATCTCAGCAATTCTGTTTTCGATGTCTTCGACAATTTCTTTGGCCTCGGCATCGTTACCAAAATGTCTGTTGATTTGTGTAAGATAAGCGTATAGCTTTTCATAAGCATCATCATCGATGTGGAAAACTAATCCGCTCAGGTTGATGGTCAATGTTTTTTTCATTTTCTTGTTATTTATCTTAGTTATTTATTTTTCTGTACTTTTTTGTATGACAGTTAACCCTTATGGCTACCCCTACTTTATCCTTTTTACTTTATCCTTTTTACTTTATCCTTTTTACTTTATCCTTTATCCTTTAACTGTTTAATGGCTTCCACCAGATCAGACCAGGATATTTCCAGCTCTGATAAAAATGTTGTTCCTTCAGGTGTCAGTTCATAATACTTACGGGGAGGTCCCTGCAGAGACTCTTCCCATTTGTATGAGAGGTACCCGTCATTTTTGAGGCGGGTAAGAAGCGGGTAGAGGGTTCCCTCCACCACAATCATTTGTGCTGCTTTTAGTTCGCCGATGATGTCTGAAGCATACAACGGCTTCTTGGATAGGATCAGAAGTATACAGTACTCCAGGATACCCTTCCTCATCTGTGCTTTTGAATTGTCGATGTTCATTTTGGTTGCATTTGTTAATATTTGGATACTTTTTGTATGATTAGTATCTGTAAGGTACTTTCCATTACACTGAAGTATGCGATACAAATATATATATTAAATATGGTACTATGCAACACATAGTACCATAAAAATTTAAAATATTTTTAAGTATCTAATAATAAATAGATTAATAATTGGAATAAATCCATTTTATAAGGAAATATTCTATCGTACGCACAAAAAAAAACCGATTCCTGTGAAGAAATCGGCTTTTTATATGCGTGTTTTCCCGTTTCGGGAGTGATATCAGCTGATTTTTGAAGTTCGTTTGCGTTCGATTTCGGTCAGTTTGATCTTTCTGAGTCTGATGGATTTTGGCGTAACCTCGACATATTCGTCCTTTTGGATGTATTCAAGAGCCTCTTCCAGACTAAACTTGGTGGCAGGAGTAAGGCGAATTTTGTCGTCAGAACCCGAGGCCCGCATGTTTGTGAGCTTCTTCGGTTTCGTCAGGTTGAGTACCAGATCGCCCTCGCGGTTGTTTTCTCCGCAAACCTGTCCTTCGTAGATTTCATCCTGCGGCTCAATAAAATATCGACCACGATCCTGTAATTTACCCAACGAATAGGCAAATGCGGTACCTGTCTCCATGGCAATCAGGGAACCATTGACCCGGGTTTCTATCGGACCTTTGAATTTATCGTAATGCAAAAAACGATGCGACATTACTGCCTCACCTTGGGTCGCGGTAAGTAAATTGGTCCGCAATCCAATGATTCCTCTGGAGGGAACATGAAATTCCAGATGGGTTCTGTCACCTTTGTGTTCCATGTTGATCATCTCACCTTTGCGGCGGGTAACAAAGTCAATCGCGGTTCCGGCCATCTCTGCAGGAAGATCTATGTCAAGCAATTCAATAGGTTCATGGCGTTCGCCGTGCATCTCTTTATACAAAACCTGCGGCTGACCAACCTGCATTTCATATCCTTCACGGCGCATGGTCTCAATCAGGACAGAAAGATGCAGAACACCACGTCCATTTACATTCCATGAATCGGCCGAATCGGTAGGTTCGACACGTAGGGCCAGGTTTTTTTCTAGTTCGCGTTCGAGGCGTTCGTGGATGTGGCGGCTGGTGACAAATTTTCCCTCTTTACCATAGAAAGGAGAGTTGTTGATGGTGAACAACATACTCATGGTTGGCTCATCAACATCAATTGGATCAAGGGCTTCAGGGTTTTCATAATCGCAGATGGTATCTCCGATTTCAAAATCATCAATACCTACCAGGGCGCATATATCTCCGTTTAGGGCTGTTGCTACTTTTTCGCGGCCTAAGCCTGTAAAAACGTGCAGTTCTTTTATTTTTGAGCGGGTGATGGTTCCATCGCGTTTAACGAGTGAAACATTCATTCCTTCTTTGATCTCACCACGATGGATCCTGCCGATGGCAATCCGTCCGATGTATTTCGAATAATCGAGTGAAGTAATCAACATCTGTGGTGTACCTTCATTTTCGGGAGGAGCAGGGATGTGCTCTAGAATGGCATCGAACAAAGGTTCAATATTCGTTGCAGGATTTTTCCAGTCGGTACTCATCCAGTTTTGCTTGGCTGAACCGTAGATTGTTGGAAAGTCTAGCTGATCTTCTGAGGCATCCAAACTGTACATCAACTCAAATACCTGCTCGTGAACTACATCCGGCCGACAGTTGGGCTTATCTACTTTATTAACCACAACGATGGGTTTCAGCCCAAGCTCAATGGCTTTTTGGAGGACAAATCTTGTCTGTGGCATGGTGCCTTCGAAGGCATCTACCAATAGCAAAACTCCGTCTGCCATGTTCAGTACTCTTTCAACTTCTCCGCCAAAGTCGGAGTGACCTGGGGTGTCGATGATGTTTATTTTAACACCTTTGTACACCACCGAAACGTTTTTTGCCAGAATCGTAATCCCTCTTTCGCGCTCAAGATCGTTTGAATCGAGGATTAATTCTCCTGGATGCTGATTGGAACGGAAAATGTTGGAGTGCAGTATCATCTTGTCTACCAGTGTAGTTTTACCATGGTCGACGTGGGCAATTATGGCTATATTTCTTATTTTTCGCATCTTACTAATTTGGGTGCGAAGGTAGTCATTAATTCAGGGCTACGTATCAGGGGAATAAAATCATTCTGTTAAATTTATATTACCCGACTAAAGAAGGATAAAGGATAAAGTTAAAAGGATAAAGTAGGGGACTCCGGTGATTTGAGCAGTGAACCCGAAGAAAGGAGATATAAGACATTAGACATGAGAAGAAGCGTGAAATCTGGCTTGCAATGTACTTTATCCTTTTAACTTTATCCTTTATCCTTTTTTCGCTCACTGCAGCACAAATTTGTAAGTAATCGTTCCCTTCTGGAAAGCAGGGGCGTTGTCGTCTACATTAAATTTCGCTGCACGTGCTGCTTTGGTGGCAGCTTCAACCAAATCAGGATCGCTGGAGGTAGAACCAAATATGCCTCCGCGCACCGCAGAAACCTTTCCCAGCTTGTCTACTGTTACTTCTACCACTACAATGCCTCCCTCGTTGCCTGGGTAGGCAGGTTTTGGCAATGATCTGGCTGTGCGACCCGACAGATTATAGGATGGTCCGTCACCAGTGCCGCCGCCGGGCCCATATCGCTTAACTCCGGGCTGACCGTTTGGGTCGCCCTGATTGCCAGGGCCGTAGGTAATTCCTTCCCCTTTTGAAGTAGATCCATTATCGGTCAGACCTCCTCCAAAGGCATTTTTCACCCTGGAATTGATGTTGCCGATCATCTTGTCCTCCTGTAGTTTTTTCTGAAGTTGTTGCTCTTCTATTCTTTTGAGGGCTAACTGTTCCTGTTTGCGTTTTTTTTCAAGCTCGACAGTTGGATCAACTTTTTCTTTCCTGACGATTTTCTTCTCTTTCTTTGCCGTACGCAAAGAGATAGAATTTTCATGATCTTGAGTAAGCAGATCCTCTTCCTTTATTTCTGATTGAATGAGCTTGGGCGGTGCAGTAATGGTTGCTTTTTGGTCAGCCGTAACGGGAGGTTTATAGACATTATCATTTTTGGAATAGACAGCCGATGGCTCTTCTTCCCCTTTCCCGGTATCAGAATAGCCAAAATCAACAAGCAACCCTTCGTCGGTCTTAAATTCCATGTCGGTCGATAGGGTGAGCATCAACAAGAAAAGGAGGATGCCGCCGTGAATTAACGCCGTATATATAATGCCGTTTCTTTGGCTTTCAGATATTGTCATAAAGTCCGGACTCTTAAAAAGCCATTTACAGAAGGCTCAGAATAGTCATTTCAGAGCATCCCCAAATGGATATTGCCAAAATTAGAAATAAAATCAGTATGTCGGACTTATCAGGGGAGGTTTTAATCTTGGTTGCTTTTTGATTCGTATGGGATAAAACAGGTCATAAAAAGAGTTAAAACTTTCGCGGTAAGACAAGCCTACTCCTTGTTTGTATGGAGAGGTGTCGTAAGTCATATCAGTGTTGGCTCTGTTGTAAGCCTTCAGTTGTAGTTTTCCTGATTCAATCAGCTTCACGAAAACTTCTATCTCACCCAACACAGAATTATTGTTGGTTGTTTGCAAACTGCTGTTATTGCCTATATTTCCGTTGATGGTAACACGATCATTGAAAATTTGGGTACTGAGTGCCAGTTCCATTTGGTTGGTATTAACCAGATCGCCGGGCTTGTATTTAAACCCGACATCAAAACTTGAACTGATTTGTGAGAGCCAGTTTGAAAGCTGGTTTGATAGCATTTCCGAGGTTGTTGCTCCTACCATGGATCCGGTATTGTTTTGAGAATCAGTTCTTCCACGGATGTATTCAGGTGTGTAAAATTGGCCGATCAGCATCAGGGCCAACATTTGTCTGTTGATATCATCCTGGGTACTGATAAACTGCTGCAATTCATCCTTTGTGCGCTCATCCGCGGTAGGGAATAGTATGTCAAATTTAAGAACCGGATTCAAGAGTTTACGCGAGAGATTAATTTTGCATTCAATGGGAATTCTGCCGGTGCTCTCATTTTTATAAGTGTCTACCAACAAATCTTTTACAGAGGCTTTGATATTATAAACGGCATTCAAGTCAACAATTGCCTCGTAAGGATCCCCATTCCAGGTAATTGTGCCGCCTTCTTCCAGTTTGAATCTCTTGCCGATCACATTTTGAAGGGTGAAAAGGTAATCGCCTTTGTCGATTGTATAGTTTCCAAACATGGTAAAATTATCCTGTGCGTCATATACCATATGCAGATTCCCCGAACCCTGACCCGAAATTACATCTCCAAGTGTTGAGTTAAAAAGTATCTGAATCTTCGCAGCCGGAGTGGCAGTAATATTGAGATTCATCTCAAATGAACTGTTATCAGGAGGTAGGATAGGAGCAATTTTTTTGCTAACCAATGTATCAGCACCAACAAACCGAATGAAGTTATTCTCAGAGGCAGATGCAGGGGTTTCCATTGGTACAACAATCTGTGTTCCCTCTTCACTTTGTATATTCATATCCATCCTTATTTGCTCGCCAGCACCGGTTATAAGAATATCTCCGCTACAGAAAGCATCACCGTAGAACAAGGAATTATCGGCCAGCGTTGTTTTCATGGCCTCAATTTTTTTTGTTTTTACCCCAAGATGATATTTAAGGTTGCCAAACATTTTATGGGTGATGTACCCATTAAACAGAGCGGAATTGTTACGGGAGTCTTTCAGCGTTATCTTTTTAAATAAGATAGAATCCCTGGAGAATTCCACAATGTCGTTAAAGTAGTATCCCACTTTGGTGTAATCAATTCCAATTTTGGCATTTGATACGTTTACTTTTCCAATGAAAGAGGGGTCTTCGAAGGTACCGGTTATGACGACGGACCCATTTCCTTTCCCTGACACACCATTTGAAAAGCTTTGAAGAAAGGGATAAATCGTTTCAACCGAAAAATTTGTCAGTTGGGCTTTGTAATTGAGTGAATCAGTGTTGGGTGAATAGTACCCGGTTATAAGCAAGGAAGTTGTATCCAATTTATTTAAACGAATGGCTGAATAAAGACGTTTTTCCTCATTGTTCCAGATGTTGTCGAAAATGATATCGCCAAAATGGTTTTTATCGTAATGAAATTGTTTGATAGTGAGATTGCTGTTCAGGAAAAAGGAATTACTGATGGAAGATATTTCTGTTTTGCCGCTAAGGACACCCTCAATGCCAATCTTCTGTTTTGAGATTTGATCAAAAAAACCAAGATTGATTTTGCTGGCTTCTATGCTTAATTTATCATCCTGATTGTCAGTAAGTTTTCCGTTTATTCGAAAAAATTCTTCTGCATGATGCAAGTTGAAATTATTGACAACTATCCTTGTTGAATCAATATGGACCCGGCTGTTTTCAAATTGCCATAAAGTATCTGCTACCAAAAAATTGGACGGTTTGATGTTGAAATCTGCCATTCTTAGTCCGTCGCTGCTTTTGGAGAAGAGTCCTTCCATATCAATCTTACCGCTGTAATTATGATCGGCTTTTGTACCCCAGCTAAAAGTAGTGAGCAGTGTATCGTTGAAAAGAGTGTTGTCCAGAGAAACATTTTCAAGCCGGTAGTTCTCACCAAGGGCTGCTTCTTTTATAGCCAATCTTAATATCCAGCGTTTGCCTTCATTGCGCGAAGAAAAGGAGAGTCCTTTGGTATGGTAGGATTGATAGGATAGATTCTCTGCTTTGCAATCGAAATTCAGGCGTTTATTCAAAGAGTTGATCTCTCCCTTCATTGTAATTGGTGAATTGGGTACCATCTCCGGCAGGAAAAAGAAGGTAATAAGTTCGGGCTTCTTGATGTTGGCGTTAAAATTGAAAATATTATTCCCGGGAACACCCACTTTGTTGATGGAAAGGTCAGCAGAAGGAAGATAATAAAGAAGATAGTCCCTAATTGTCTGTCCCATTTCCAAAAGGCGGTATTTACCGGCAATATCAACATCCGCAATATCCGATCTCAGTGTAATGGTATTCTTGTCCAATGAGTTGGTTGTACTCAAATTTAGGGCCTTGACATCAAATATTTTGCCTTCCCTGGATAATTTCATTTTATGCAGATCGATGGATCCATTTAATTCGTCGATGTTTCTTCCGGTGAAGTTGGCTTCCATGTTAAAGGAGCAATTGGCATCTTTGTGAAGTTGGTCAATTCCGAGTGCGTATAAATTGGCAGTACTTACTGTGGATGAAAAATTGAATGCTGGCGTTATACTTCCGAGATCCGCCTTCCCCGAAAATTTCAAACGTACATTGTTGTCGCTAATCGACAGCTGACCATCATAGCTTTTGTTGCTGGCTGTTCCATTTAAATAGATTGAATCGATACGGTTGTTATTGTAATAGAGACTATCGATGTTTCCTTTGATGGTGGCATTAAAACGGGGGCCTTTTTTGTTCACACCTACTTCGGTATGCAAGGAAATTTCTCCGATTTGGTCTACCCCCAATAATTTACCCAACTTAAAGGATTTGGTATCTAGCTTTCCTTTAAATGACAAGGCTCCGGACATGCTGGGAGCAATGGCAATGTCTGTCGACAAGGATCCGAGGTCACCTTTTAAATTTCCATAAGCAACAAAATCGGAAGGAAAACCACTAAAAGTACCCTGATAGTTAAGGTTCACATCATCGAGCATTGATTTTGGAATATTTGGATAATTTCTCGGCGATGCATCTGGAAGCCTGATTAAGGCTATATCATTGAAATTAAATGTATTGTTGTAGAATTTCAAGAAAATATAAGTGTTTTGCCAATCCGGTAATCCCTTTAAATCCAGATCAGCATTGAAGGAGGTTTTCTGTCCTATCCTGAAATTTAATTTTTTGAATTTTAGGTTGTCGATACTTCCCTGTACACCTCCGGAGAACATGACGGACTCATTCATACCCCAAATTTTGGGCATAAAATAGGCCAGATCAGCGATGGAGATGATAGACGGGGCAAGATTGCCAAAGTAATCGTACTGAAATCCGAGTGGCAAATCTTTAATATCTTTGACATCAGTTCGATTGTCCAGCAGCAATCCCTTGCGGGGAGTCACCTTCATTGAATCTGAAAAAATGCTTGAATGGGCAGTGATCATCGCGAATTTGCTCAAGTGCAATCCGGACGAGTCTGCTTGTGCTTTGAAGGTCATGTTGTTGATGGAAAACCCTGATTTTTCAACAAAAGAGGCATTATCCAAAATCATGTCAACTGCTAAACCCTCCCTTTTTACATGCACCAGAGAGAAGTTAAGCTTTCTGATCGTTAAATCATCCAGGTTTATGCCCTCATGATAGACCGTATCAGCATATGGCTTTTTGAATTTTATTTCTCCATCTCTAACAAAAAGATTGTTAAATGATACATCCCAGGTCGTTTCGTCGGGAGAAGAAGGTGGGGCAGCTTTAAGTGAATCAAGCACAAACTGGAAATTGGTTCCAGTTGTATCCTGGAAAAGATGAATTTTAGGTTGTTGTACGATAATGTTGTTTAGGTGCACATGCCGGCTCCCAAGCCTGATGCTGTCTATCTGGAGCTTGATTTGGTCAATAAATATAAGCGTATCCCGCGATTGATCTTCGACCAATATTTTCTCAAGGGTAACCTGATCAAAGAAGGAGATGTCTATTGCCCCTACTTTTATTTTTGTATTGAAAGTCTGTCCGACTTGTTCCATGAGCCATCTGATGGCAACTGTCTGAACCGTTTTGCTGCGAAAAGCAACATACAACAATTCAGGCAAAGCGATCAGCAAAATGGCTATGACAACAAATGCCCTAACCTTTTTTTTGATACCTTTGAACACGACTGGAGTAGGTGTTTGCTCTTCTGTCACACGATATTGATTATAGTTTACAGTCCCGGAAAATTTCTATCCCAACCGCCTTTCTTAACACGATGAAGGTTAGATCAGATACCGGTTGTACGAGGCTAAAATTAATATTTTTTACTGAGTTGAACGGAATTTTGGAAAATGAGTCGTAATAAAGACATTGTAATTTTAGGCATTGAATCCTCCTGTGATGACACATCCGCAGCTGTGATCAAAAACCAGTTGATGCTAAGCAATGAGGTTGCCGGACAATCGGTTCACCGGGCTTTTGGAGGGGTCGTACCCGAGCTTGCTTCACGTGCACACCAGCAAAATATTATTCCTGTGGTCGATCAGGCTATTAAAAAGGCCGGAATTTTGCTGGAAGATATTGATGCTGTTGCCTTTACATGTGGTCCCGGACTATTAGGATCACTTCTTGTTGGCACCTCCTTTGCCAAGGCGTTTTCACTGGCAAGAAATATTCCGCTTATTGAAGTCAACCATTTACAAGGTCATGTGCTGGCTCATTTTATCCATGAGAATATTTTGGATCATAAAGAGCCGGTATTTCCGTTTTTGTGTCTTCTTGTTTCGGGCGGAAACTCTCAGATTATCCTTGTTCGGGATTATCTTGATATGGAGGTGATTGGTCAAACCATTGATGATGCGGCTGGTGAAGCCTTTGATAAGTGTGCAAAAGTGATGGGATTGCCTTATCCCGGCGGACCGCTTATTGATAAACTTGCCAAAGAGGGCAATCCAAAGGCTTTCACTTTTTCCAAGCCGAGGATTCCGGGGCTTGACTACAGTTTCAGCGGACTAAAAACTTCATTTCTATATTTATTGCGTGATGAAATCGCAAAAAATCCGGATTTTATTGATTTGAATAAAGCGGATCTCTGTGCTTCTTTACAATATACAATTATCGAGATCTTATTGATCAAACTTAGGCTGGCAGCAGAGCAGACCGGCATAAAGGAAATTGCAGTCGCCGGGGGTGTTTCAGCCAATTCCGGATTACGGGCTGCATTACATCATGAAGCGTCACGATTTGGATGGCGGATGTACGTTCCTCCATTTAAATTTACAACGGATAATGCTGCTATGATTGCCATTACAGGCTACTATAAATATTTGAAGGGTGACTTTGCTTCGCTGGATGCTGTTCCTTATTCGCGGGTGTCGATTAAATGAAAAATTATTAGCGCTCCAGCGGATATCGCTATCCCTCATTGCAAACGAGGAATAATAAACCGCTATACCTCGTTTGCAAAGAGGGATAATATAAAAAGTGAAAAATGAAGATGGAGAAATTTTCGGTAAGGAAGAGGATTAAAAGCTTTGGTTATGCTTTTAATGGGCTGAAAGTGATGTTTTTTGAGGAGCACAACTCCAGGATTCATCTGTTCATTACAGGAATCGTGGTGGTTTTTATGCTCATTTTCAGGTTTACATTGACTGAATATGGAATGCTTGCCTTTGCCATTGGACTGGTCTTTGCTGCAGAACTTTTCAATTCAGCGATAGAGAATATTGCGGATCATATTTCACCGGAAAAAAATGAGCGGATCAAGAAAGTGAAGGACCTCTCGGCTGCAGCAGTTTTGGTATGTGCTGTAACGGCTTTTGCAATAGGGTGTTTGGTGTTAGGTCCAAAGGTAATTTGGTTCATCAAATCACTTTAACAATTAGCTTTTCGGCTAATTGTTAAAGTGATGACTTTTCTACCACGCAAAAATCGGATAATTCTCCATCACTTTGTTGACTTCGGCGCGAACAGTCAGGATGTTTTGTTCGTTGTCGGCGTCGAGCAGAACCCTGTCGATCATCTCGACAATCAACCCCATTTGTTCTTCTTTTAAACCCCGTGTTGAAATCGCTGGGGTTCCAACGCGTAATCCGGAGGTAAGGAAAGGTGAACGGCTATCGAATGGAACCATGTTTTTGTTGATGGTAATATCGGCCTGAACCAAAACATTTTCAGCTTTTTTGCCTGTTAAATCAGGGAATTTGGTGCGAAGGTCAATCAGCATAGAGTGGTTGTCTGTTCCTCCGGAGATAACCTTGTAGCCTTTGTCCAAAAAAGCTTGTGCCATCACCTTGGCATTTTTTTGAACCTGTTGCTGGTAGATTTTGTATTCAGGAAGTAAGGCCTCACCAAAGGAGACAGCTTTTGCGGCAATGACATGTTCAAGCGGACCGCCCTGAATGCCCGGGAAAATGGCTGAATCCAGCAGACTGCTCATCATTTTTATTTCACCTTTTTTAGTAGCCAGACCCCATGGATTCTCAAAGTCCTTGCCCAATAAAATGATGCCGCCACGAGGACCACGCAAAGTTTTATGGGTTGTTGAAGTGACTATGTGTGCATGTTTCAGCGGATTGTCGAGTAAACCTGCGGCGATTAGTCCGGCAGGATGGGCCATGTCTACCATGAAGATAGCTCCGATCTTGTCGGCAAGTATCCGCATCCGTGCGTAGTCCCATTCTCTGGAATAGGCTGAAGCTCCTGCAATAATCAGTTTAGGTCTTTCTTTTAAAGCTACCTGCTCCATTTGGTCATAATCCACCAGACCACTTTCTTCTTTAACGCCATAGGCAACAGGATTATAAAGCAATCCGGATGAATTTACCGGAGAACCGTGTGAAAGGTGGCCTCCGTGCGAAAGATTCAACCCCATGAAAGTATCGCCCGGTTGAAGAACTGTCATCAAAACGGCCATGTTTGCCTGGGCGCCGGAGTGTGGCTGTACATTGGCATATTCTGCCTGAAAAAGCTCTTTCAGACGGTCGATGGCCAATTGCTCAGATTCATCAACGAACTGACATCCGCCATAATATCGGTGACCCGGATATCCTTCGGCATATTTATTGGTTAGACAGGAGCCCATGGCGTCCATAACCTGTTGAGAAACAAAGTTTTCTGAAGCAATTAGCTCAATCCCGTGAAGCTGACGGGCATGTTCTTTGGCGATGATTTCAAAAATGGCAGTATCTTTTTGCATGGGGTAGACTTTATGATTAAGGGTACAAAAGTACAATTTTCAGAAGGAATTTGAAAATGAAATGATTTGAAAATTTGAAAATGTTCGCCACATTCAAATGCCTTTTTAATTTTCAAATTTTCAAATTTCTACATTTTCAAATTACCTCATTCCTATTCTTCCGAGAAATTAACCAGCATATCCCTATAGGCGTTAAAGATCCTGGATTTAGAGATAAATCCGACATATTTGCCATTGTGCACCACCGGGAGGTTCCAGGCCCCGCTGTCATTGAATTTTTTCATGACTAGCTCCATCTTTTCATCGTGAGAGATGATTTCGGGGGATAACCTCATCAATTCGGATACTTTTTTGATCGAATACAGCTCTTTTTCAAACATGATTTCCCTGACATCGTCAAGTAGCACGATTCCTTTGAAATTGTTCTGGTCGTCCACTACCGGAAAGATGTTTCTTTTGGATTTGGCGATGATGCCGACAAGTTCTCCCAGGGTAGTTTCAGGCTTGACAGTCAGGAGATCTTTCTCAATAACATTGTGTAGCCGGAGCAGGGTGAGGATGGCTTTGTCCTTGTTGTGGGTGATCAGATCGCCTTTTAGCGCCAGCCGTTTGTGATAGATCGAATGAGGTTCGATGGGCATTGCGGTGAGATAGGCAACAGCAGAAGTGATCATTAGCGGTATCAGTAATCCGAACCCGCCGGTGATCTCAGCAATCAGGAAGATGGCCGTCATTGGCGCATGCATCACCGCAGCCATCATGCCGGCCATCCCGGCTAAAGCGAAATTTTTCGCAGGCACCATCTCGCCCATGTAGTTTAGAACCAGCGAAATCAAAAAGCCTGCCAAGCTTCCCAGAAATAGGGTAGGGGCAAAAATACCACCACTTCCCCCGGCACCGTTGGTGGTAGCGGTCGCCGCAATTTTCACAAACATGATGACAACGACAAGCCCCATCAGAACCAATTTGTCATCCCTGTAAGTAAAAAACATTGAATTGTTCAGGATGTAGTGCCCGAGATCATTCACAATCTGGTTGATCGTGTAATAACCTTCTCCCCACAGGGAAGGAAAGAGAAATATCATGCCTCCCAGGGACAATCCTCCGATTGCAATCCGCAAAAGCGGACTTTTAATTTTCTTTAGACTGCTTTCAATTAGTAAATTGCCCCTCGAAAAGAGGACAGAAAAGAGTCCGCAAAAGATGCCAAGTAAGATATACCAATGAATGTTTGTGACTTTAAAAGCCTGATTTATCTGGAAATTCATTTCATATCCTGATCCCATCAGGAAATAGGCCAGAGATGCAGCGGTGGCAGATGAGATCATCAGGGGGAGGAGTGAGGCCATGGTCAGATCCAGCATCAGCACTTCGATGGCAAAAAGCATGCCTGCCAGCGGTGCTTTAAAAATGCCGGAAATGGCTCCGGCAGCTCCGCAACCTATCAGTACTGTCATGGTCCGATAGTTCAGGTTGAAGCTCCTTGCGATGGTTGATCCAATGGATGAACCGGTCAGGACTACCGGTGCCTCAGCCCCGACAGATCCACCAAACCCGATGGTGATTGTACTGGAGATGATGGAAGTAAACATGTTGTGTGCCCGGAGGTACCCTTTTTTCCTTGAGATTGATTCTAAAACTTTGGTAACGCCATGGCTTATATCGTCCTTTACAACAAATTTCACAAAAATGTAAGTCAGCAGAATTCCGATGGCGGGATAAAGAAAGTAGTGGTAGTTTTCCTGAAGGGTATCCAAATCATCCGTAAGAAATCTGCTGGAGATATGAATGATATTTTTGAGCAGGATGGCAGCAAATCCACTTAACAATCCAACCACAAAGCTTAACGCAATCAATTTTTCCTTTTCGGATAGGTGGGAAAATCTGACGGTTCTTACTTTACGGATGATTCTATCGAAGAACTGCATATGTGAATTGTGGTAAAATGTCCATTTATTAGATTAGTAAACTTACCTCTTTTTCGGAAAAGAGACAAGAGAATAGTGGATGATCAAATTTGGGTCAGGCAGATACTTTTTCTTTAAGCCAATGTGAACAAATTG
>CAIRSO010000318.1 GCA_903881215.1 uncultured Bacteroidia bacterium | reverse complement strand
CAAAAGCAACATACATGGTTTTTATTTGCGGATTCGCAAACTGAACTTTCTGAGACGGCGCCAGCCAGGCTCCCCATGCCAAAACGGTGATGATTGCAAAAATAATTCCTGTCATAAGTACACGTGTTTTTTAAATTTATACTTGAACCTTGTTTTAGATTTATGCCGTAAATCTGATCACAGTGGACTGATCTACAGCGGCCGGCACACTCAGCGGTCAGCAGCGCGGTGAGGAGTGTGAGTGCGTGTTTTATTTTGTTTATGAAAGGATGATGATTTCTTTCTCATATTTCTTTTTTTTAGGATTCGTAACAAATTTTACTTAAAAATCATTAGGATTGAAATAACATCTGAGTTCGCAAATAAGCTCACTTTTTATTTTAAAAATATTAAATCCTTTAGCATACTTTTCTGAATTACCTTTTACCAGCCTAACCCTATATTCAACTGCAATATTATCTCCCTGCTCAATAAAATTTGCGACAGTCACCTGAATTTCAGAGTAATTATCGATCATCCCCTGATAAAATTCTTTTATACTATTGCGTCCATGAAGTTCCATTCCCGGTGAGCAAAATGAAGCGTTTACATCGAACCATGACAAGATTTTTTGCAGGTCTTTTTGACTTTCCGAGGCCCAGTAATTTTTAACTACATCTATTTTTTCCATATCATATAAGGTTTACTATTCTCAACTCCAAAAAATTCGCAAAGCATTTCCGCCAAGGATGAGCTTTTTGTCGTCTTCCGACAAAAAGGAAGCTTTCTTTATTACATCAATCATCTGCCGGTAAGTATACATTTTCAGGGTCGTCGGAATATCGCTGCCCCAAAGGATTTTATCAGAACCGACGAGATTAACAGCCTCTTTTAGCAATGAAAGTGAACGGGGACAAGGATACTCATCATCAAGCAGTATTCCTGTTGCCGAAAAACCCAGAAAAACATTTTCCAGATGGGCCAATTTTATACATTGCAAACGTCTTTCGAGTAATGCCTGATTTCCAAGGTCTTCTTTGCATAAGTAGCCCAGATGTTCGATAAGGAAAATCATTTGGGGAAACCGATTGGCAAACTTTTCGATAACTTCAACCTGATAACCTTCATTACCAACAGGCCCAGGATCGACAATCACATTAAAGCCTTTGACATAAGCTGATTCAATAATTTTGATCACAGGTGGGGAATCGAATTGCAATCCGGGATAAATACCTGTCCATCCCCAGGTGTCGCTCATTTCGAGTTTTAGGATTTTCTGATTTACATTGCTGTATCTTCCCATAAGTTCCATTGCCCCGGAACTATTCATCGGGTCAATCTGGACTGTTCCTATAAACCGATCAGGATATTTTCCGATGGCCTCCATGATTTCATCATTAATGATACCAAAGGTTGGGTTTTGCAAAAGAATTGCCCTGTCAACACCATTCTTATCCATCAATCCGATCAACGTCTCTACTGGAAAGGAAGAATCCTTTAAATATGGCGGCAGCATTTGTTTTAAGCCCAAACCGGTGCTAACCATCCCCCGGGATCCTGAAGCAGTTGCCCCATAACGGTTTTGCCCATTTATTGCCGAAAAAATATGTGCATGTGCATCGATAATCATTTCCGATTGTTTAAGTCATAATAAAACCGCCAGTAACATTTAATGCCTGACCAGTCATTGCACTGCTTTCCTCACTGCAAAGGAACCTAACCACTGAGGACACTTCGCCAGGTTTGACAAACCTTTTCATAGGAACATTTTCCCAGGCTTTGTGCATATCTTCCACCGACATTTTTTCGACCTCTGCGTGCATTTGCACAATTTGTTCGATCCTGTCGCCTTCAATCGGTCCTGGACAAACAGCATTTACCCGAATATTATTCCCAACAAGCTCCAGGGCAAGAGTTTGGGTCAAACCCAATAATGCCCATTTGCTGCAAACATAGTCTGATCGATAAGGTAACCCTCTCCTGGCAACATTGCTCGCAATATTCACAATCTTTCCTTCCTTATTTTCAATTAGAAACGGGATTAACTCACGGGTTACCATCATGGTCCCGGTCAAATTGATACCAAGCGTAAACTGCCAGTCGGAAAGTTTCATATCCTTTACCAGGTTTACTTTTCCGTTACACCCAGCATTGTTAATCAGAATATCGATTTTTCCACCACACAAACCTTTCACATGGGCAGCCATTTCAATAACTTGTTCCTCGTTGCTGATGTCGCAAATAACAAAATCAGCCTTTCCTCCATTTTGGGCAATCAGTTCTATCGTTTTTTCAGGCTTCTTTAAATCGACAAGTATTACATATGCTCCTTCTTGAGCAAAATCTATAGCAATTATTTGACCTACACCGGCTGCAGAACCAGTTACCACAATTTTTTTATTCAAATATTTTTCCATATCAACTTACTCCTTAATAGTTAACCATGTATTTAATTAATACATTCTCATCAATCTCAATTCCCAATCCGGGACCTTCAGGAACTTTTAAAAATTCCCCGTCAAGCTGAAAGTTTTGTTTTAAAAGATAATCCCTCAATGGATTTATGTTTTTATCATATTCGATCATTGGCTCATTCAGAGGAGCTTTTGGGAAAGCCGTAAATTGTAACGGCATCAGTGAAGCACACAAATGTAATGAAGCAGCCAAAGCTACACCACTGCCCCAGCAATGCGGGATCATTTGTACATGAAAAGCCGACGACAGGGCTTCAATACGTTTAACTTCAGTAAATCCTCCCGCACAGCCCAAATTAGGTTGGACAATATCAAGACACTGATTTTTAAACAACTCAAGAAATCCAAACCGTGTATATTCGTTTTCTCCAGCTGCTATGGCTATATCCAGCGTTCTCTTTAACTCCGCGTAGCCCATTAAATCCTCAGGAACAACCGGCTCTTCCAACCAAAAAACATTGAACTGTTCAAGTATTCGCCCAATTTTTCGGGCTGAATGAACATTATAAGCATGATTGCAATCAATCATTAAAAGTGCATCCTTTCCTATTGCTTCTCTAATTACATTAACACGTTCAATATCTTCCTCAATCCGAAGCAATCCGATTTTTACCTTTAAAGCTGAAAAACCAGCATCGACATAACTTTTTGCTTCATTTTTGAGCGCAGGAAGCGAAGCTTTATAATCCAGGACATCTTTTCCCCTGTAATAACAACCGGTTGCATAAGCCCTAATCTTATTTCTAAACATTCCTCCAAGAAGATCGGCAATAGGCTTTTTGTAGTATTTGCCTGCAATGTCCCACAAAGCAATATCAATTCCGCTAATTGCCTCAATTCCGGTGGCCTTCCTTCCAAAGTCACGGATAGATGAATACATAAGATCCCATAACACGGTTGTATCCAATGGGTTTTTACCTATCAGAAGTGGTTTAAGCACATGGTTGACAAATGCCGCAGGAGGTTCGCCAGGCCCATATTGTCCCGACTCTCCCCACCCGGTGAGACCGCTGTTTGTTGTAACTTTTATCAATAACGATTTCCGCTCGGGAAAAGAACATTGTGAAGAATAAAACCTGTCGGCACCAAGAGGAACTTTCAAAAGAAAAGTTTCGATATTTGTAATTTTCATATCATAGCTCATTAACAATTAATATATATTTGAAATGCTTGCCAGCACAATTGCCAGTATAAGGATACCAATTCCACTGTATAACTGAAGGTAAGTTTTACGGCTTACCTCATGCCATTCTTTTGAAACAACACCAAGAATATTGGAAATAATGATGGTTGCCGCCATAAACAGAGGCCATCCGACGATAGGACCAATCTCTTTCAGGTAATTGGTGGTCGCAAAAGTGTACATTACCATACCAACCATAAACAAAATGGCCATCGACAACCCACGAGCGTAATTCTGGTTCGAACCCTGCACAAAAAATTTTTTAAACGAATTGTTTTTCCTGAAAAGGTAAATGCAGTATAAGGCATTAACAATAAAACCACCCATAAAATAAGGCAGTAGTTGAGCATACCCGACATTTTGAGGAGCAGAAAGGTTGTTTTCGATTACAAAATTTGAGATGGGCTGACCAAAGAATACTGCAAAGTTTGTGGCAGGACAAAAAATAGCAGCAACCAGACAAACAATCAATCCAGTTTTAAATGATACCTTCTTTTCACCACTATCAGATATTGAGGTTGTCGCCTGTTCAGTTTCCCTTCTTTTCCCTGCAACTGAAACCAATACAACACCAAGAATAAGCACAATAAGGCTTGCACCTAATAATATTCCCGATTTTGCGCTCAAAGTTCCACTCGGGAGAAACAGGATCGGAAAAAGTGTCCCGAAGACTGCATTAAGCCCGGTGATTATCGCTATCCCAAGGGACATGCCTAACATCTTTGCCCCCAACCCAAACAATACAACACCTACCCCCCAGGCAAGCCCTGTTATAAAAACAAGCGTAACTACCACCGTGTCAACACTCCTGTAAACATCCATCAACCCTGAAATAGTTGAGAATGCCAGAATCAAAGGAAATGCAAAACAACACAGTAACGTGAATATGAACCAACCGTTTTCCCAATTCCAGTTTCGCATGTATTTCAAAGGAAAAACAAACGCTCCCTGAATACCACCTCCGAGAAACGCCAAAGAAAGACCAATGATTGTTCCCATAATTGTTGATTTTAAGATATATATACCCTATACAATTTCTATTATTTCCCAATTTTCAACCTTATCCAGATTTATCACCTGAAAATTACCTTCAGTCGAAGTTTTTAATTTACGGTTCCCGGGTTGGGCCAAGACAGTTTTTCCGGCCAATTCAGGTGAAACTTTTATTTGAATGTCGTGAACAGGAATTGTCTCGTGTTGCAATGCCCCTGGACCCTGAGCCAGACCAGCCCCGGTGCGATTTACAATGTGAATGATTGTCCGCTTGTTTTGCTTGTCCCTCCAAGGAATGACCTCAACAGTTTCCGGTGCCTGTATTTCGATTGGAACAGGAACCAAGCCTGCCCACCTGACTGCATTTTCAATAAGGTTGCGCTGGTCTAAATGGCTGAATCGTTGGTACATCGAACAAAGTGGCGCCGTATGATAAACCACCCTCCCTTTTCCATAATTCCTGATTATAAGCGAGGGCCAGCCAGTTCTTTTATATGGCATCATGTCAATTTTGAACCCAGGTACCTCGTCCATGATCTCACCCAATACTTCAACTTCACTATTGGCTGAAACATGTGCCTGAAAATTATCATGTACGGTATTAGCAAAACCAAGCCACAGATTTTTATCAGTCAGCGGATGCTTTTTATCATTAATGTAGTAGGAATAAATAAACTCAGTCATCCCTTTAAAATCCAAGCCGAGGACTTCTTTCAGCCCAAAATTTTCGCGACTTTGCCCAAATTCATTTCTCATCGAACTTTTGTCAGTAACAACCAATCCCCCTCCCTTTTTTACAAAGTCGTCAAGACCAGCAATACACTTATCCGAAAGGCACTCGGCTGAAGCGACAATAATTACTTTTGCCCCACCATATTCCCCGGCTTCAACATCTCGTTCGGCAATAACGCCAACCGGGATATGGGCCTCCTGCATTGCTAAAAAGCTGCCTAACATACCGCTCCCATGTAACGAAGAGCCAAACATTGATGTTTGCTTCGACCACAAAATCATTGCGTACTGAATTGGGGCGCCAACACCCGACCAGGGCTGTCCTTTGCGAATAGTTTCAAATGCAGGTTTCAGCAAAGAAAGGCTTCTATCTGAAAGGGTCCCGTCAAACTGCACCTGATCGTAATACTGTGGAAAACCACCATGACTAACTACTGCCGCTATTTCAGTTGTCAAAACAGGGACATTCCTGACGCACTGAGTCCTCAACATCCCTTCCCGTGCATAATAAGAGTGACGCCAAATTTCTATTTCAAATGGCACATCACGTTTCAACGCTTTTTGCTGAAGGCTGTAGAACGATACGGTAGCAACGCCTTCTTTTGCATGATATTCACGGCTTGGATAATCCTGGGCATCGATTGCATCCCAACCGAAATCTGAACTATACGAAATACCATTCGAAGCAATGGTTATTTGTGGTTTGATCTCACGTATAGATGAAGCCCACGAGTTGGCAATCTCAGTGTTCAATGCCAAATGCCACTTGCTGAATTCAAGTCCTTCTAACGAATACAAATCAGTTGGAATATTCTTGCCCGTTTTTTCCAGATAATCCTTTTTACAGAAATCGCAGTAACAAATTGGCGCGTAGGGAATATCCAGCCAGTAGCCTTCGAACTCATAATTTTCGGTAAGTTCTTTTAGCATATCGTTCATGTATTGGCGGTAAGGCCCATTAGGACATACCGACCAACGAGTTATGGGAGTCCTGGTATTCAGTTCAACCGTTTTTAAAAGCTCGGTCCCTTTACTGTTTTTAGCCCTAAAATCAGGATGCTCCTTCCATGCTCGTTGATCCCAGCCAATGGAATAATAAAATAGCAATTGCATCCCACATTTCCGGGTGTACCTCGAGAACTCAGCCATCAGATCTATATAGCCAAGATCGGAATGTTTATGGCCAATTTTTGTATTGTAATACGCATTGCCTTCGTGATCTTTGGTATGTGCCAACAACGCTGTAGCACCAGCCTCTTTGAGTTGTCGTACTATTTTTTCAGGATCGAGTTTCTGCAAAAAATGGGGCATCCCGGGAACTCCCTGATCTAAAGGATCAGGCAATTGAAAATCAAGCAGATATACCCTGGGATTATTCATAAACCATGAACCACTTTTTGCTTCGATCGCCATGTT
>CAIRSO010000317.1 GCA_903881215.1 uncultured Bacteroidia bacterium | reverse complement strand
GAAAAACAGAAGGTCCAAACTGCGGAGTTAAACTAATTTGGCCGCAATTGACCTGCTTTTGCCCACAGACCGGATTATCTCCGGTTCAAAAAAATCAAATTAGATATTTAAGTTGTATCTATACCAACATTTAATTTTGCAGTCCAGCCTTTCAATATCGTGTATTCACCATACACAGTACCCAATGTTCTGTAGTTATCAGTTTCACTGGTTTTCCCATACAGCATCGCCAAAGGATTATCCAGATTAAGCATTGATGAAGTCTGATACTCCCCAGTTGAATCATAAATACTATATGTAGGATCAAAACCTCTGGCCCCATATAGTGCACTACCTTCTTCATTAGTACTGAAACCAACAGGAACAATATTATCATGGGTATATGAAGTAGAGAAATTAACGCCAAAAAGCATTTTATTTGCTTTATGTTCAATATTTAGTCTGGTGTCATATCTCTTGTATCCAGATGTTTTTAAAACCCCATCCTGATCAAAATAATTCAGTGAAGCAAAGTATTTGGTTCCGTTATTTCCACCTGTGAACGACAAACTGTGACTTTGAACAACCGCATCACGTAATAATTCATTTTGCCAGTTTGTTCCACCACTTTGAATATCGCCAATTCGTTCTGTTGCAGAAACATTTGATCCAGGTGTATCTAAAATCTGGTTGAGTATTCTTTTGTAATCCTCTGCATTTAGTACATCAATCATATTGCTCGGGGTCTGAATACCTGAATATCCACTATAAGTAATCTTCATTGCTCCAGAAGAACCTTTTTTGGTAGTTACCAAGATTACACCATTAGCACCCCTTGAACCATAAATCGCAGTTGCCGAAGCATCTTTCAACACTTCAATCGATTCAATATCTGCAGGGTTTATGCTGCTAAGAGGGCTACGTGGAACTCGGGCTTCGGGCATTGAGGCGCCTCCACCAGAGATAACCTGACTATTCTCGATTGGTAGACCATCAACAACATATAATGGTCCAGATCCTGCATTAACCGAACCGGCACCACGAATCTGAATTGTTGTACCGCCACCTGGTTCGGCACTTGCCTGAGTAATTTGAACTCCAGCTGCTTTTCCTTGTAAAAGACCAGTCATTGTTGAGTTTACACCTTTATTTAAGTCGTCCTTTCGGAAAGATGAAACAGAGCCGGTTAGATCACTTTTCTTGACAGTTCCATAACCGATGGCTACAACTTCTTCGATTCCAACGGTTTCTTCTTCAAGTTTTACATTGAGCGTAGCCTTTCCTCCTACACTAATTTCCTGTGTTTTCATCCCAACAAATGAAAACTGCAAAGTCGTATTTTCGGGGACCGATGATATAGAATATTTACCATCTATATCGGTGATAACTCCCATTGTTGTTCCCTTTATCACCACAGATACACCTGGGAGAGTTGCCCCAGAGGAGTCAGTGACTTTTCCTGAAACGGATTTTTGCTTCTGTTCAGTTGTTGAAGGATTTGCAGAAGGAGAAAGAATAATTTGTTTCCCTTTAACCTCATAAATGATGTCTGTATTTTTGAGAACTTCATCCAGCACATCTGCAATAAGGCTATTTTCAAAACTACCTTCGACGATTCTTTCCACATTGACTTTTACGCTGTAAAAAAACCGGTATTCGCTCTGATCTTCAATTTTCCTGAAAAATTCTTCCATGCTAAGATTCCTTGCTTCCACTGTCAAGCGGGCTGTCTGGGCATATCCCGAAGAAGCCCAGGCACCAGCAATGGAAAGTAGTAAGGCCAGTACAGTTAGTTTCATTTTTCTAAAGATTTGTAAATAACATGACCCAAGGCCATGAAAACCTCGCTTTTTTTTCATAATTT
>CAIRSO010000316.1 GCA_903881215.1 uncultured Bacteroidia bacterium | reverse complement strand
ATACTGTGATGATCCTGTGATAGTATTAAATCAGAATTATCTCCTATAGATGCAGACATATTAAAGTACAGAACTCCGATATAATTATCAAAGCACACTCGAAAAGAAAATCCCCAAAGATACGCGATTCCTCTTCTCCTTGTGAGAAATAAAGTTGCGATAGTCGGCATGAAACATTTATTTGAATAAAAAAATTATTTCTCCTAGATCTCTTAACAGGGAACCTAGGAGATTTGAATATATTCTAAATATAATATAATCTCATTCACAAGAGTCGTGAAAGCAAAAAGTCAGTGTTATTTTATAGTTTTTGGTGGAAGGCCTGCAATGGGGCTAACACAGTTGTTCGTTAACTTAGGAATAAAAATATCCAGAACAATACCAACACTTTTTGTCAGCTTAGATTTGAATGAATTTAGATTAACAAGTAGAATTATATCATTGCTTACAGGTGTTGGGTATCAAGATATTGTTCAAATGACTTTTACTGAGCATGAAAAAGAATTGATTAATACAGCAAAAGGAGAAATTGATAAATTAAATTTGCTTGTAAACGATGAACAAGCTAACTCATTAATGGATTTCAAAGCTTTGTGTAAGAAGCATATACAAGAGCATGATGTAAAAGTCATTTTAGTTGATAAACTCCAATTACTTAATCCGGCCTTCAGATATCGTAATAGTCGTGAAATGGAGATTAGTTCTATATGCAAGATGCTGAAAAGTATTGCCAAAGAATTTAATGTATGTGTAATTGCCGGTAGTCAATTAAACAGAGGTGTCGAAGGTAGGGCAGGGCTTGAAGGTAAGCGCCCTTATCTGTCCGATTTACGTGAAAGTGGTGCAATAGAACAAGATGCCGACAAAGTTATTTTCATTCATCGCCCTGAGTATTATCATTTAACAGAGGATGCTCAAGGCAATTCACTTATTGGAATTATGGAATTAATTATTGCAAAGAATAGGATTGGACCATTAGGTGATGTTATTTTAAGAAAAAATGATCTGTTTAGCACTGGTTTTGATAAAAAACATGATAAAAATGATGAGTTTTTTTTCTCAGAGAAAAGACTGAATGAGACAAAAGAACCGCCTTATTGAGTTCAATATCAATAATTATTAAACTCATTATTATAGTAATATCTTATAAATTGAGTCGTTGTCAAGAAATTATGAGTCGAATTAATTTTGACTTGCGGTTGTGTTCCTGCAACCCACTACGGACGGAGAGGTTTTCAATGGAATTAGATTGTTAACACCTGTGATGCTCACTCCGTTCCGCTTCTCGGTATTAACAAGAAATGGATAATCTGCAACGGCTCAATTTTTTACTCTTTTTATTATGATTGATTATTTTTCAATAGAACAAAATGAATTTAACTCATACAGTTTTGGGTTTAATTCTGCTTATACACCTTATACACCTTCTTCACCTGGATTGAAGTTAACTTGTTTTCCTTTTGGAATTAAATAAGAAGATTCAATTCCTGCTTTTGATTTAATTGTAATTTTAAGTTTTCCTCTAACT
>CAIRSO010000315.1 GCA_903881215.1 uncultured Bacteroidia bacterium | reverse complement strand
GAGTATGGCTCAGACACTACAATATTCCCGGCTTCGTCTTTCGTACCGATTACCTGAGTCTTGCCGTATGTCCGTGAGATTATATCCGGATTCTGGATACCTGCCTGCTTTGCTTTGTCCCATGCCGCTGTTTGCTCAGGAGGAACCTCTACATCCATCCCGTTTTCATCAATCCATTCGTCAATAACATCGCCGTTATCAATGGTGGTAGTTTGCCGGGTCAGTTTTTGCCCGTCAAGCATCATTGTATTATCGGCTATTTGTGCTGCAAGTTCCTGCTGTGCGTCGAACTCAGATAGTTTTAGGTTGGCATAGTCATCCTGGCTGATCTCTGATACAACATCCTTATTCTCGGCTATCTGACCCTGCTTGAATCCTTGGAGTTTTTTGCTTGAGCCATCAGGATTTAGGCTTCCGTCTTCTACAATGTATTCCATTTCTCTGGACGGACCCATATATTCGCTTGTCACGAACCATGATTCTCTTTGATTGTCAGGAAGAATGGTCTCTATTTTCTTTAGCATCCCCGTTTCAGGGTTGGCGTGAGTCTGGTGAAATTGCCTTGCGTCGTATTCTGCGGCGGCGCGCGGGTCGGTTGGGCGTGGAGGCGGGATATTGTTCTGCCATTCAGGAGAAAGTGTTGGGATTGGAGTACCATCGGTTGATGTGGCTTGCCTGGAAGTTTGTTTTTGGTTTTTAGCCACGTATTGTGCAAACTTTCCACCAGCTCCCATGATTCCACCCTGTGTAAACGAAGTAATAAACGCATCCGATACCCCATCCATCCATTTTCTTTCCGGATCAACGCCCGATAATATAGCTACTCCGTTTTGCCCCAACGTAGTGAATGCTTCTGATAATCCTTCAGCCACCATTGGAGTAAGGAGACCGTAATTCTTCATCATATTTGACATCCAACCTTCAAACCCTTCGCTCAATGCTTGCGCTGCTTGTCCGGCTTTAACGCCTTTCATCCCCAGTCTTATCCCCTGCATGATCTGGTGCGTTCCCAGATACTCTCCAAGTGACTCAAAGGCTCCGTTAAGTGTGGCATCAAACAGTTTAGCCGCCACTGAAGCGTCTGCATCCTTTATGTCATCATACTCTTTCGATGCTGTCATAGCCCCCATTGCAGCAAGTCCGGGTAATCCTCCGGCTGCCGTGGCTATGGTAAAAGGTAACGATCTTGAAATTTCAGTTGCAATCTTTCCTAATGCAGTCCCGTAATCTCCCTGGTTGGCAAGTTCAATGATGGTCTTTCCTTCACCTACCTGTGATTGGCTTTCCCATTCCTTGCCTTTCTTTGTCATCCATGTTGCCAGTTGACTATCCGCTAACGATTCGGCTATTGCTCCATATGTAGCTGACATTGGACTAAGCGAAGAAATTAATCTATCCTGCTCAGATTGTTCTTTTTGCGGTGTCCATCCCTGTTCTTTGGCTAAATTAGATATGCCACGACGAATTATTATATTAGTTGGATCAATCTGAGTAGTCAGGTCGGAAATATATTTCGGTAGTTTCATTAACCCTTGCCCTACCATTTCAAGCGACATGCCTCCAAATGCCTTAGGTATATTACTGGCGGCTTCTCCAAAATCTCTCACTTCGTCTAAAGCTTTTTCCGGCTCCGTGAAAATAGCCTTATGAAGATCTGCAATTTTCTTGGCTCCCCGGTAAAAAAGACCTGACTCTTGCTCTTTTACTACCTTATCAAAAAATCCAGGCGCTTCGTCTGTGTATTGGATTTGATCCGGCAATATACTTTCAGACATTCCCAGATCAACTGCCTGCCCTATCGGCACCGGTTCGGCTGAGAATTGGGGCGCAGGGGTAGGTGTTTCTCCCAACATATCAACCTTAAACTGATCGTAAGGAACATTGAATCCATCTTTCTTACTTAAATTACCATGCAGCTTCTTTAGATTATTCTCATCCTGCATATCTAACTTAAATTGATCCAATGGCACAGTAAAGCCATCTTTCTTGCTGAGATTATCGTACAATCTCTCTAAGTTACCTGGTTGAACTGCTGTCTGATCTGCCATTAATAGTATCCTCCTGTTGAATATGATGGTTTCTTTACT
>CAIRSO010000314.1 GCA_903881215.1 uncultured Bacteroidia bacterium | reverse complement strand
GATCAGTTATATTGGCAAATATAATGATCTCTTCAGGTTTTTTAATACTTTTCAATGATCAGGATCAATGAATATTTAGTTTATTTGTAAAAAGTTCCCTGTTTTAATAAACTTTTTTAGTTTACCTATGAGATTATTTTTAAGGTTACGTTGTTGGAGCTCGATCGGGTTGTTATTTATCCTTACCTCATGTTTATCAATGGGGAAAATATCGATTCAGGTTTCGATGCCACCTCTTAATGCTATACCAAATGAAATCCAAAGTGTTGTGCTTATGAATAGAAGCATGACGGATTCCTTTTCAAATTTAAATCAGGATTCACTTGAGAATCTTTTTATTCAGAAAAAGCTTGTATTAGATCAATTGTTACTGGATAGTCTGGCCGCCGACACTACACTTAAGGCACTTGGAAATGCTATGTATGAATCCGGAAGGTTTGATGTTATGATTCCTCAGCTACGAAACTTGACAAATGGCAATTTATCCCACCTGACAAAATCTCCTCCATTAAGACTCCCTGAAGTGAATCAAATATGCAATGAATTTAAGGCAGATGCTTTGATTTGTCTGGAGAATTTTTACGAACATGTAAGTTCTTCTTATCAAATAGGTTATGACCGAATGACCGAATATGGTTCAACAAAGGAATACACAATTTTTATTCAGATTGCCTACCATTCCAAGTGGAAATTGTATCAACCGGGTGAAAAATTAAAGGTGGCTGGTTTTGAAGTGAAGGATACAATATATTGGGAAAGAACTGGTACAACTTTGCAAGAAACCTACGAAAAACTTCCGACAATTAAGGAGGCATTATTAAGTGGCGCAGTGGAGAACGGCCAAGCATTTTCAGGTTATATATCACCTGGATGGCAAGAGCAAAAAAGAAGTTATTTCATCACAAATAACAAGGAAGCTGATAAAGCGATTGGTTTTATTAATGATAACAATTGGAAAGAAGCTGAAAATATCTGGATGAAATTTGCAAATGAAGTGTCCACCGCATTAAGAAGTCAGGTGCAATATAATCTCGCCCTTTCTGCAGAGATGAATGGAGATTTAAAAGGAGCTGTTCAATGGGCAGAAAAATCGTTCAAATCAAAATATAGTAAAGCAGCTGAGGATTACATAAAGCTCTTAAATAATCGCCTAAAGAGAAATTGATCTACCTTTCTAATCACTATTTTTGCCGAAGTTTTGAGCGGTCCATATTCTAGATGTATATAAATAGAAAGGTGGACCCCTAAAATAATAAACAGCGTGAAAATCATTTAAAATTTAATGTATATGAAATTATTGGAAGGAAAAACGGCCATTGTAACTGGAGGAAGCCGTGGCATTGGTAAA
Source organism: uncultured Bacteroidia bacterium (assembly GCA_903881215.1). GTDB lineage: Bacteria > Bacteroidota > Bacteroidia > Bacteroidales > Prolixibacteraceae > CAINVV01. The sequence goes on along the minus strand of CAIRSO010000314.1, from coordinate 3,381 downwards.
TCGATTGCAGTATTGTTTGCTCAACAAGGGTGTAATGTAGCTTTTACTGATCTTTATTATGATGATATTGCCAGGGAAACTGAAAATGAATTGATTGCTCTTGGGGTTAAGGCAAAAGCCTATGCTTCAGATGCTTCAAAATTTGATGATACGATGCAGGTTGTTGAACAGATTGTCAAAGATTTCGGCAGCATTGATGTTTTGGTAAACAATGCCGGAATTACGAAAGATACATTGTTGATGCGGATGACTCAGGAGCAATGGGATGCGGTTATCAATGTAAACCTTAAATCTGTTTTTAACTTTACGAAGGCGGCTCAAATGACCATGTTAAAGCAAAAAGGCGGCTCGATTATTAACATGAGTTCTGTCGTTGGAGTGAGTGGCAATGCCGGTCAATCAAATTATTCTGCATCAAAAGCCGGAATAATTGGATTTACTAAATCCATCGCCAAAGAACTTGGATCCAGGGGTATTCGTTCCAATGCGATCGCGCCTGGGTTTATCATCACCGAGATGACTGCCAAAATTCCTGAAGATGCCCGTAAGCAATGGGAAGCATCTATTCCATTGAGAAGAGGAGGTTTACCCGAAGAGGTAGCTAAAGTTGCACTCTTCCTTGCATCTGACCTATCCTCGTATGTATCCGGTCAGGTCATCAATGTATGTGGGGCAATGAATTGCTAAAATTCTGGTAATCCTAAATAAAAAAGAGGCTGTCTCAAAAGATTGAGACAGCCTCTTTTTTCGTGTAAATGTTTCTCAGTTATAAAAATTTAAATCCAAGGTTAACAGAGAATGTATTTCCTTTAGATGTAAAATTAGAACCTAGGCTGGTTGTATCAAATGACTTGGATAATCCCCATTCGTAACGAACATCAAATGTAAACATCAAAACATCTACACCAGCACCCAATTGATAATCCCATGTAGAATTATTAAAGTTATATTTAAAACTTTTGTCGCTTTCATAGCCTGTTGAAAATGAAATGGCAGGACCTGTAAAAGCACGAATAGAGGCAATCTTAAGGTCGATCAGTTTAAGACCTAGCAGCACAGGAACCTGAATAGATTTCATTTTGATTGCATCTGTAGATGAACCAACTGAAAATCCGCCATTTTTAACGACATACAAGAATTCTGGTTGCAGGTAAAAACTTTTCCCTCCTAATCGTGCAAAAGCACCAAAATTGTACCCCCCATTTGCGTCTGCTTTTATAGTATTCAAATCAGCAGAAATTTTTGAAGTATTGTACCCCGCTTTCACGCCAAGGTCAAAAGTCTGTGCGATGGTCACCATTACAAGTGCCAGCAATGAAATTGTCAACAATGTTTTTTTCATGATGAATGAATTAGATTAAATTTAATTATGTAATTAAGGCAAAATTTCGATAAAAAACAAGGAATTTCAGTAAAAATCAGAGATTGCGTTCTTTGCTGATGAGTTGATATGCTTCGTTCACCTTTTTAAACTTCTCATTTGCAGCCTGTTGAATTTCTTCTCCCAAATAGCTCACTTTATCCGGATGATATTTTATAGCCATTCTTCGGTATGCCTTTTTGACCTCTTCGTCTGTTGATGAAGGAGTTAATTCTAAAACATCATAAGCCCAGTCTGTTTTTGGTATCATCATGGCTTCGATAGAAGTATAATCAGCAGGGGTGAGGCCAAGATTAGTAGATATCAGTCTGATAAGTTTCAACTCATCGGGATGCATTTCACCATCTGATAAGGCAATTCCAAAGAGGAAATGGATGAGCTGCAGTCGGCTCGGATAATCCATGTAATTTTTTATCTGAAGACAAACATCTGTGACCGGAATTTTCTGTTTTGTAAGATCCTGAAGAATCCTTAAAGCATTTTGAGCGCCTTCAGGACCAAAATTGACCTTGAAAAATTCTTTTACATAGTTTAGCTCTGACTTCATAATCTTACCATCCGCATTTAGCACTGAAGAAACAAGTACAAGCAAACTAAACATATAATCGTTGGGAGTGGTAGTCATTCCTCCTTGAAGCGTATTGTCTTTTGTTTTATCTGACAAATCAAACAAAGTGCCCAAAACAAATCCTGCCAAAGCACCTATCGGACCTCCCAGAGTCCATCCTAATCCACTACCTATCCATTTTCCAAACATGACTATTTGATTTTAGAATTTGATCTAATTTTAATATTTGCGGAATTATAAGCTGATTATCATTGTTCTCGATTATGAAATCGGCTAATTCCCTCTTTTCAGTATCATGCATCTGGTGGTGCATCCGCATTAAGACCGCTTTAACATTTGAATGATCTCTTTTGATCACACGCTCGATTCGTTCTTTTTCATCTGCTACAACCAGGATCGTGAAGTCAAATTTACGGAAACTGCCTGTTTCAAACAAAATAGCTGCCTCATAAAGAATGTAAGGTTTTTGGACAAATTTTTCTTTCCAATGCAAAAATTCAAGTTGAACTGCCGGATGAATGATACTATTTAATTTTTCAAGAAGTTGCTTGTTATTAAATACAATGGAAGCAAGTTTCCTCCTGTCCAGAAGACTCTCTGCTGTATAGATTTCCTTTCCGAAAAGATTGGTTAAACTCTCTTTTATCAGAGAATCCTCATTCTGTAGTTTTCCAGCGATTACATCTGCCTGAAATACAGGAATACCCAGTATTCCAAATACTTTACATGCCGTTGATTTGCCGCTTCCTATTCCTCCTGTTATACCAACTGTAACCATGGCTGACTATTTTTCACGTTCCAGAATGTATTCAACTTCAGTAGGAGAGTAGCTGGTAGATAAAACTACATTGGAATGGTTTTCCAGGATTACCGCAAGCCGGGTATCCTTGCCGGAGATGTTATTATAATTGATGATGGCCTTAAAGCTGCTAAAGTCGAGCCTTTTATATTTGCTGACACCAATGCGGCAGACAACCTTTATTTTACCGGGGAAAGTTTTAATGGATACATCCGACGGGTTATTGATGACCTGAATGGGAACTTCAAAATTTACTTCTGTATTTTGCTCAACCGCCACAGATAAATTAACTTCTCTCACTTCAGACTCAAGTCCTTTCGGAATCAGTAAGTTAATCTTCTGATCAATTGAATGAGCTAATTTGGCATATTCATGAAACTGGGTTGGAATCACTTTTATTGTATCCAATATATTCTTTGGACCGCTGACAAAGATAGAATCTGGGGAAGTAATTGGTTCATTTGCAAGCGAATATTGGTTTTCAAAACCAAGCTTTATTGCTGGCTTAACTTTGATCTTCTTCGTAATGATTTTGCTGAAATTGAAAACGAGTGTATCAGGCTTGATTGAGAGTATTCTTATCTCACTACTGATTTGTTTCTCTATCTCTTCCTTGTGATTTACTGTTGAGAT
>CAIRSO010000313.1 GCA_903881215.1 uncultured Bacteroidia bacterium | reverse complement strand
CGTCTGATCAGATACATAATTGTGGTTCTTTTTTGCTATCTACCTAATATACTGATAGCTAAAGCACCTATATTTTCAGAAAAGGACTACCTCAAACATCCACCCAGAATTATCCGTGTCTGCTGCGCCTTTGGCACGGATTTGAGGGTGTCAGTTATTCCTGGTTACAAATACACAAAGCTGACAAGTCCGGATTTATTAGGGACACACCATTATCTGGGAGATCCAAGTGAGAATAATGGGATCATTTATACCAGAGTGGGCGGATTTATTGATTTTGGACACCTGCGGGATTTGATCGACTGGACAGCTTATTTGTACAATCTCGAAAAGAAGAGCCAAAAAACAGGTGAAATATCTATTCATTTGGGTTTTGAAAGTGGAGAAAAATCCCTGTTTGTTAAGGTCCCAGCCACCGAAAAAGACGACGATCTGATTACTTTGGCAGGCAGGATAGCTTATGATCTTTCAATATGGCACGAGATCACCTCCTGGTTTGGTGCATCGGCGGTTCCACTTGTGCCTGAAAAATTTTCAAGTTTTTCTATTGAAGATGCTTATTCAAATCTTCTTGGAATTAAAATAGCAGCTGAAGCAATTAAAAGTGAGTTGCCTTATGAGGAGGCTGTTACTTCAATTATCAGAAGAACTTTGACAGATCTGGAAGCAGTAAATACAATTGAAGAAAGTTATCAGGCCATGGAGGCTGTCAGAGATGTGTGGTGGACCCGTAAGAAACATCTTCCGAACAACCATGTGATGCTTCAAAGAGAATTGGGTGTTTATACAATGATGACACCCTGGTTAGTGCCTGGCTGGGAAAGTAAAAATAAACCTCCTTATCAGCTTTGCATGCCTGAAACAACTGCAGATGGCATTCCACTGTCGGAATTCTATACTTTAAGCTTTAAACTGAACCACAAGATCCCACTTAAGAAAATCCTTCATGATCGGACTGAGAGAATGGTGACTCAGAATGATTTCAAACAAATCATTGATTATATGGCCATTGGAATGCAGAAAAAAAACATTCAATTTAAGCTGAAGAGATGATTTCCAAGGATAACTTCCCTACATTCCAGGAAAGCCATCTGAGAGAAAGTGCACTGGCAAATCATCTATCCAAATACACCATTACACTTGGATCTCAATCGCCAAGAAGAAAGGAGCTTTTCGCGGGTTTAAACCTTCCTTTTTTGGTTGAAGTCAGGGAGATTGATGAGCAATATCCGGCAAATATGCCGGCTGTTGAAGTCCCCGAATTTTTGGCCAGATTGAAAGCTGTCCCATTTAAGCATGATCTTACCCCGAATGGTTTACTTATTACTGCAGATACAATAGTGTTAATTGATAGCCATGTGTTGGGGAAACCACTGGATTACGAACATGCTTTTGAAATGCTTCAGCTTCTTTCGGGTAAAAAGCATGTGGTCATAACCGGCGTTTGTATTACCTCACAGGATAAGGAGATTACTTTCTCCGATTATTCAAATGTATTTTTTAAAACGTTAACGACTGAGGAAATAGACTATTATCTAACACATTACCAGCCATATGATAAGGCCGGTTCATACGGAGTACAGGAATGGATCGGATATATTGCCATCGAAAAAATTGAGGGATCCTATTTTAATGTGATGGGACTTCCTATTCAACGATTATACGAAGAGCTCTTGAAATTTTAAATATTACTGTTACAACTTATTCCAATGAAAAAAGGACTTTCACTCATCGTTTTCTTTCTGCTGGTTCACTCAGTTTTTGCTGTCGAAGGGATGTGGATTCCCACATTGTTGAAAAAATACAACATTGAAGAGATGCAGAAGATGGGATTCAAACTGACTGCTGAGGATATCTATGATGTCAACCATTCGAGCATGAAAGATGCGATCGTTCTTTTCGGATCAGGTTGTACAGGAGAGGTAATTTCGGGCGACGGACTTCTGATCACCAATCATCATTGCGGATTTGGCCAGATCCAAAAGCACAGCACCTTGTCCCACGACTACCTGACAGATGGATTCTGGGCTAAGAACAGGTCTGAGGAATTAGTAAATCCCGGCTTATCTGTGCAATTTTTGGTCAGAATGGAGGAAGTTACCACTGAAGTAATGAAGGGTATAAAGGAAGATCTAAGTGATGATATCCAGAAGAAACAGATTGCAGCCAATATTGAAGCCATCAAAAAAGGATATTCGGGGAAGGGAACTTTTCAGGTGGATGTTAAGCCATTGTATTATGGAAATCAATATTTCGTATATGTATATGAGGTATTCAAGGATGTCAGACTGGTTGGGGCACCTCCGGTTTCTATTGGGAAATTTGGTGGTGATACCGATAATTGGGTTTGGCCACGTCATACAGGTGATTTCTCCCTTTTCAGGATTTATGCTGGTAAAAACAATAAGCCTGCTGCCTATTCGCCTGATAACTTGCCTTATCGTCCAAAAAAGTTCTTTCCAATTAACATGAAGGGGATCAGAGAGGGAGAGTTCACCATGGTTTTTGGGTTTCCAGGTACGACACAGGAATATCTTCCATCGATGGCAGTAAAGCTTCTTATTGAAAAAAGCAATCCAAATAAAGTCGATGCAAGAACGATAAAATTGAACATTTTGGAAAAACAGATGGCAAAAGATCCGAAAGTCAGAATCCAATATGCCTCAAAATATGCAGGTATATCCAATTCATGGAAAAAATGGCAGGGTGAAACCAATGGATTAATTCGATTGAAAGCCGTAGAAAAAAAGCAAAGGGATGAGATTGCTTTTTCGAAATGGATCAAACAGAACAGTGATAGAGAGAAAAAATACGGCAGAATTTTAGAGACTTTTCAACAAAATTACAGTGAACTATCAGAAATTCAGATTGCCTATGATCTTTATAACGAAACTGTTTTAAGAGGAGCAGAGATTTTTGGTCTGATTTCGCGGTTCGATTTGATGGGACAGGCAATTTCTGATACAGCAAAGTATCCTAGGTTAAAGAAATCACTGGCTGATTTTCTACCCGGTTATTTCAAAGACTACGATGCAGCCACTGATCGGCAACTTCTCCCTGCATTATTGAAGATCTATTTGGAAAGAGTAGATTCTAAATATTTGCCAGCCTATGCAAATGATCAGAAATCCAATCTTTTGAATGCCGAATATAGTCAGTCGTTGTTCAATAAATCAATATTTTCAGATAGTCTGAAAATCAAAGAATTGCTGACCAATTACAATTCAAAATCGATCAAAAAATTGCAGAAAGACAAACTCTACTTGCTCTTTACAGCACTTTCCAGTCATTTTAATCAAAATATTGATCCTATTTACCAGAAGTTAAGTCAGGCGATATTAAAGACGCAAAAGTTGTATATGGCCGCGATACTTGAAATGAAGGAAGGTGAGAGACTAATGGCTGATGCCAATCTGACTTTGCGTGTCACCTATGGAAAAGTAGAAGGCTTTGAACCTAAGGATGGGGTTTATTACCAGTATTTTACTGCGCTGAAAGGGATGATTGAAAAACAGAACCCTGCTATTGCTGATTATTTTGTTCCTGAAAAATTAAAACAATTGTATCAAGCGAAGGATTACGGTAAATACACAAATTCAACTGGAGAAGTACCAATTGCTTTCTGTGCCTCCAACCATACAACGGGTGGTAATTCGGGAAGTCCGGTCATCAATGCCGATGGTGAGCTGATTGGTGTCAATTTTGATCGCTGCTGGGAAGGAACGATGAGTGATGTACTATTTGATCCGGAGCGGTGCAGGAACATTGCCCTGGATATCAGGTATGCACTGTTTATTATAGATAAATTTGCCGGAGCCGGTTACCTTCTGGAGGAGATGCAACTAATAAAATAGGAGTTTTATTTTACTGCTTTCAACAGGCCACTCATCTTAAGAAGGTGAAATTCATGCTCGAAATTGGGTGTGAAGATGCCTTTGCCAAGATTATGTTCTATCTCTTTGAATTTCCAGAATTTCCCTTCTGAGATCTCCTCAGAGCTGATTGCATTGGGTATTCCGCCGTAAACCAGAAAACAGTAAACCAATTCGGCTTCGATGGATGATTCCCATCGATATTTCAATGCAGGTATTGCTTCAAAATCCTGAAGCCCTATCTCCTCGAAAGCTTCACGTTTTAAGGACTCTTCGATGGTTTCGCCATATGCCAGATGACCTCCGACAGCAGTATCCCATTTCCCGGGTTGTACGAGTTTAGACAAGGCTCTTTTCTGGAGGAACAAGGTGCTATTTTGCCCCAGGAGATGCAAATGCACGACCGGATGCAGTGTTTTAGATCCGCTATGGCAGTATGAACGCAATGCCTTTCCCAGGATCCTCCCCTCTTCATCAACCATTGGAAGCCATTCTTCTGCATCCTGGTAAGAAGAGATTTTTTTCCTTTTAAGCCTTTGCCGGATAAACTCGAATCCGATATAGGAACCCATCATGATAAAGAGCAGAAAACTGCTGATGAAGGCCCATATTTCCTTGCTGAGAAAGAATGCTGCCCAAAGTACCAGTAATGTGTGAATCAATACCATCCAAAACATGACCCACAAATTCCTTCGAAAAAGGTCTTTTTGAAAACCATTCATTTGTACACCACTCAGTAATCTTTGGGACATAGAACCCAATGGATCAATTTTAGTGAATAAGGACAATGAAATAAGTGCAGCCAGCACCAAATCGATCATTGCCGGCTTTACCTTGAAGAAGATTTCATTTTCGAAGAGGTAGGAAAGTGCTGAGAGCAACAGCAAAAGCAGGGTGTCCAGCAAAACAAAGCGATCCAGCTTTTTCTCTCTGATAAAGGTGAAAAGTAACTCGATCAATCCGATTGAAACGGCTACTGCCAATCCAACCTTCATGCCCCACAACTCATCGGCCAGTATAAATACCAGCAGGGGAATCAGTCCAGGTATTAGTTTCCTGATCAAAACCGTTTAATTATGGGAGTAAAATCCTTGGGACTTTTTGTATCGTTTTTAAAGTGTCAGAAGATCTGTACACTTTATACACCTTAACATAAAAGACAAGTGTTGAATAAGAAGGTATAGATCCTTGAACCATAGCAGCATAAGCACTTTGAGAAGGGATAATCCATTTAGCTTCTCCTCCCGCTCTCATTCTTAAAATTGCTTCATCCCAGCCAGCTATCACTGAACCAGATCCTACAGTAAAACCAAAAGGTTCATAATATCCAGAGCCGTCAAATTGGTATCCATCTTTTATTCCGGCAGTATCGGTGTTTTCAATCAGGTAACCACTGTAAAATAATTTCACATAATTGCCGCTAACGATGGTATCACCGGTTCCTTTTTTAGTCTCAATGTAGTAAATACCAGTGGATGAAGGAGAAATTCCACTATGATATTTCTGGATGTATTTGGCTAACAATATTTTTTCATCGTCTCGTTGTATCTGACTGGTGGTTTTATTGCACGATGCAAAACCTAAAACCAT
>CAIRSO010000312.1 GCA_903881215.1 uncultured Bacteroidia bacterium | reverse complement strand
TAAATGACTTAATTTTTTAGAATTTCCCTATGCTTATGACTCGCCATCGAGGACTTAATCTATTACATAAGGGATTTATTACACTTCTTTCAGGTTTACATTTAATCTAAAATTGTAGGAAAGCCGGTTTAAAAAAGTAAAAACAATTTTTTAAACTTTCTTGAAAAGGCATTGTTTCCCCGAAAAGCCATTGGCTTGACAAACCTACATGCAAATGATTTATTCTCCCCTTTAGTAGACTTAATACCTTTTATCCGAACCATTCTGAATTTAAAATTTTCGCAAAAATCCTTTCCATATTCAGGATACTTTAATCCCTGATTTATTAATGCGAATCATTTTTGTCCTTCCTTTCCGGAAACGGTAACAGTCACTGCTATTGCCTTTTACGTAACTATCAGCTTGTGAAATATAACTAAATCTAACAAAGTGAAGTCAACCCTTAAGACTTTCATCAGTAGAAAAAGCACCCTGAAGTCACAAAAAATAAACTTGTGCTTTCTGCATTTCATGTTTGCCATGGCAGTGTTTGCAAATCATGGGAACGGTAATTCATCAAAATTATTCCCGATAATGGACGATATTATCAATCCAACCATCACTACCATCAGCAACAAAACTGTAGCCACAGCTTCAGGTGTTTGCACCTACACCCATGCTACCAACTTGTGGAATCCGACTGCAACTGACAACATTGGAGTCACATCTTTGACCTACTCGCTTTCCGGCGTCACTTCGGGCACCGGTACGACTTTAAATGGCCGGCTTTTTAACAAGGGAGTTACAACAGTTATTTGGACTGCCGCAGATGTCGCGGGGAATAGTAAAACTTGCTCATTTACTGTAAATGTTTTTGATGAGGAGAGCCCTAGTGCAAATTGTAAATATGTAACGGTTCAGCTTGACAGGACGGGACATGTCCTGGTTTTCCCAGTCACCATTGATGATGGATCCTATGATAATTGTGGCATTGAAACGTTTCTAATTTCAAGGGACTTTGGAGCTAGCTATTATGATTTCTTAATATTTGATTGCTCGGATATCGGAGATCAGATAGTCAAACTATCTGTTGCGGATGAAGCGGGCAATGTATCAACTTGTTCCACGACCCTTACCATCGAAGATTCTCAAGATCCAATGCTCGATGACCTTTCTACCCAAACGGTACAAGTTGACGGCACCCTCTGCACATATACCCATTCGGGAACTTCATGGGACGTTACCGACAATTGCCCGGTCACAGGTTCTGCAACCGGACCGGGAGGCGGAACTGCCACAGCAACCATCACCGACGACGATTTAGCAATCATTTATATTGAAAACATAGAAATAATGGAGACCAATACCAACAATCCGCACAGCTTCGTTGCCACCATAAGCAAAGTATCACAGAAGGACGTTGTGATCTCGTTCACCGCCTCTGGAGGTACAGCCGGAGCTTCCGATTTTACCCAGCAATCTGGAGTCATGTATACCATTCCTGCCGGAGCAACTTCAGTCAATATTCCAGTGATCATTCTGGGCGACGAGATAGCAGAACCAACAGAATCTTTCACCGGCACCATTGCCATCAGCAATTCAAATGGCCAGAATGTGAGATTTGGAACAGGTTCAGAAACTGCCACTGCCACAATTACAGACAATGATGCAGTGAGTGTGGCAATCAATGATGTGAGTATAGCAGAAAATGTGGTTAACGGCAAAGCGACCTTCACGGTCACCTTAACCGGTGCAATCCAGGATGAATTGAATGTCAGTTATACCACGGCAAATAACTCTGCATTTTCTGGCTGCGATTATACCACCAACCTTGGATCATTGAATTTTCCTGCTGGTTCACCAACAAGCTCTATAAAAACTATTGATGTCCCAATTCGGAACGACGTCGTTGCAGAGCCTACAGAATCTTTTTGCGGCACAATTTCAATTAGTAACACGAATAATCAGCAGGTCTTTGTTGAGACAATTACCGGCACTGCAACAGCCGCCATCTCCAACGACGATGCTAAGGTGATGTCTTTGCCGCCTGCACTGGTAGACTTACCACCCCTCCCGGTCATCATGGATCTATCCAAGACTACGCTTCAAAATCTTTCATTCATGTTCATACCGGAGGATTTTACTTCAAAATTTATTGAGACTGTTAACGATCAGCTAATTAAAATCAGAATTGAATCACTTCCGCAGCATGGCAGGTTGTCGTTAAACGAGGTAAATGTAGCCATCGGACAGGAATATCAGACCTTCGAACTCAATAGGTTGAAATTTATTCCGGAACTGGATTACACTGGTTCAACTTACTTCAGATGGTCCGGATCCGACCGCAAGGAATATGCTGGTTCTTCTGCCAAAGTTGACATTAACATTGAACCACAATCACTATTTATTCCCGCAGGTTTCTCTCCCAACGGGGATGGAATCAACGACTTTTTTGTGATTAAAGGGGCAGAACACTTTGATGTCACACTGAAAGTTTTCAACCGTTGGGGCAACATCGTGTTTGAGGGTAAACAATACAAAAATGACTGGGGCGGAGTTTCTAATGTCGGGATACTCATTGGCAATCAGTTGCCAGGAGGAACCTATTATTACACAGTCAATCTTGGCAATGGCACAAAGGGAATAGCTGGTTACATCACTTTAAACAGGTAAAAAATGAAACGTGAAAATTCAATATTTCTTTTACTCCTGTGCTTTACTACAAATACTTTTGCACAACAGTATCCTGGGTATTCTCAGTATGTTTTCGACGGATTGCTGATTAATCCAGCCTATGCAAGGACCCGCGAAGTCTTTACTGTTACCGCTGCGGAATCAGTTCGATTTTTCGAAAGGAAAGATTCTGACACCAAGTTTTTTTTAGTTGGGAGGCCACTAGCCGCCCAACTAACTTATCCATTTTTTTTTATCTTTGCGAATAGACCAAGCTCCAATTAATTCAGAATTATGAACCAACTATTTAGAAGAAAATCAGTTGCAGTCCTTTTGGCTGAAGCAAAAACAGATGAACAAAAATTCAATCGTGCCCTCACTGCCAGGAATCTGATTACCCTCGGAATTGGAGCCATTATCGGAACAGGCATATTCGTGTTGACAGGAACGGCTGCAGCCAATTATGCCGGACCTTCGATCATGCTTTCATTCATCTTTTCAGCTTTGGGATGTGTTTTCGCCGGATTATGTTATGCCGAATTTGCATCTATGATCCCCATCGCGGGAAGTGCCTACACCTATGCATACGCTACTTTGGGCGAGTTCCTTGCCTGGATTATCGGCTGGGATTTGATTCTGGAATATCTTTTTGCCTCCTCAACCGTAGCGGTAGGATGGTCGGGCTATTTCGTCAGTTTCCTTAAAGACTTCGGCATCATTATTCCCCATTCCCTTTGTTCAGCTCCTTTTAATCATATAGTTGGTCAGGGGTGGGAGCGCACAGGAAGCATACTTAACTTTCCGGCGGTAGCCCTGGTATTATTAATTACTGCTCTTCTGGTCATCGGAATCCGCGAATCCAGTAAGTTCAACAATGTTATCGTCGTTATAAAACTAACTGTTATTCTGCTTTTTATCGGATTCGGAATGTCTTATATCAACGTTGACAACTGGACTCCATTTATCCCTGAAAATACCGGAACTTTTGGAGCATTCGGGATTTCCGGCATCTTTACAGGTGCAGGTGTTATTTTCTTTGCCTACATCGGATTCGACGCTCTCTCGACAGCTGCTCAGGAGACCAAAAATCCGGCGCGCGACATGCCCATCGGGATTTTATGGTCGCTCGTGATCTGTACCGTCCTTTACGTGGCTGTTGCCGCCGTCCTAACGGGGATGGTCAATTACAAAGATCTGAACGTATCTGCACCGATTGCGCTGGCCATCGACAGTGCCGGTGACTCATTGGTCTGGTTACGTCCATTTATCAAGATTGGGGCCCTTGCCGGATTGAGCTCAGTAGTGCTGGTAATGCTAATGGCTCAGCCAAGGATATTTTATACAATGGCCAAAGATGGATTGTTGCCTCCTGCTTTCACGGTAGTTCATAAAAAATTCAAGACACCATACATTACAACTATTGTGACAGGTGGTGTTGCCGCCTTGGTCGCCGGACTTCTTCCTATTGCAGTTCTTGGCGAACTGGTCTCTATAGGCACGCTTCTTGCCTTTGTGATCGTTTGTGCTGGTATCATCATCTTACGTAAAACAGATCCTGATGCGGTAAGGCCTTTCAAAACACCTTTCGTTCCTTTATTTCCAATATTGGGAATGCTAATCTGTCTGGCACAAATGGCAGCGCTTCCGCTGGATACGTGGTTACGTCTTATTCTCTGGATGGCTATTGGCATAGCGATCTATTTCTTGTATGGTAAGAGAAGAAGCAGAGTTTTTATTAATCAGTCTAATCAGTCCGCAAAATGAAGAATGCTACAAAATGGTTGATTCCATTATTTTGTTTGTTGATCACCTTTTCATGCAAGAAAAGTAGTACCACCGACCCTGTTGTCCCACCGGTAACGGTTCCTGATACGACTAAGCCGGTCATAAATTTAGTGGATCCTGCCACAGGAAAGACAATAATTCTGGGTACAGCGTTGCATCTGCAAATGGATTTGAGCGATAATGTTGAATTGAAGTCCTATAAAGTTGTCATTTCGAAAAGTCTGAAGGGCGTTACAACTTCCGATTGGGCATTCTCACAAACCTGGCAGATTCCTACCGGTAAAAAAACGCTGGCGGTTAACCACAATGAAATAGCCGTTCCAACAACCTTCACAGGAGGGAATGGGGTTACAACAGGAAATTATGATATGCTGATTACTTGCACGGATACTGCCGGGAATGAGGCTACGACCAATGTGGTAGTGGCACTAACCAAATAGAAGGCTAAAGGCTAAAGGCAAAAGGCTAAAGTAAAGAACGCTGCAATTCAATATTGTAAAGGGATAAAGGATAAAGTTAAAAGGATAAAGAAAAGACGCTGCAATTCAATATTGTAGCGTCTTTACTTTGTAAAAAAGCGACTCTGAATATAACTGTTTCAAAAGCCACTTTATCCTTTTTACTTTATCCTTTATCCTTTTTACTTTATCCTTTTTACTTTATCCTTTTGGCGTCAGCCCAAGTTCCTCTCCCTTCGCCAGCATATACCGATACGCTTCTTCGTAGTTGTTATGGATCTCTCCCTCCAAAATGGCCTCTTTGATGGCCGATTTAATTAAGCCGATCTCCTTGCATGGCTGAAGTCCGAATGTCTCCATAATTAATTCACCAGTAACAGGAGGTTGAAAATTTCGAATGGTATCTTTTTCTTCAATCTCCTTCAGCTTTTCGCGAACCAACTGGAAATTGGCAAGATAACGGGTTACTTTCTCCTCGTTTTTGGAGGTGATATCGGCTTCACACAGGGTCATCAAATCATCAATGTCATCGCCGGCATCAAATAATAACCTCCTGATGGCCGAATCGGTCACCTCTTCTTCAGATAAGACTATGGGCCGCATGTGCAACAAAACCATCTTTTGAACGAATTTCATCTTCTCGTTGAGTGGCAGTTTGAGCCGGTCAAAAAGCTTGGGCACCATCTTCTCCCCAACGAAATTGTGGGCATGGAAAGTCCAGCCCAATTGAGGAGTGAACCTTTTGGTCACGGGTTTGGCTACATCGTGCAAAAGTGCCGACCATCTGAGCCACAAATTGTCGGTATTGACACAGATGCGGTCCAAAACTTCAAGGGTATGGTAGAAATTATCTTTGTGGTAAACACCATTTACACTCTCCCTGCCTTTTAGATTTTGAATTTCAGGAAGCACAATCTTTAGAAGTCCACTCACCTCCAGTAATTTAAAACCAATTGATGGTTTGTCGGACAGAATAATCTTGTTGAGTTCTTCGGTAATTCGCTCTTTCGATACAATATTAATTCTTTCAGTCTGCTTGGTGATGGCCTCAAAAGTGGCATCCTCGATCCTGAAGTTTAGCTGTGAAGCAAAACGAATGGCTCTCATCATGCGCAACGGATCGTCCGAGAACGTAAGATCCGGATCAAGAGGCGTCCTGATAAGCTTTGCCTCCAGGTCGCCCATTCCATCAAAGGGATCAATCAACTCGCCATATCTCTCCTTGTTAAGACTTATGGCCAGCGTATTCATGGTAAAATCACGCCGATTCTGATCGTCCACAAGGGTGCCACCTTCCACAATCGGTTTGCGGCTATCCAGCCGGTAAGACTCTTTCCGCGTTCCAACAAATTCAAAGTCAACATCCTTGTCGCGGAACATCGCTGTACCGAAATTTTTGAAAATCGTCACCTTTAATTTTGGGTGAATGGCAAATGCTACTTTTTTTGCAAGAGCAATTCCGCTGCCAACAGTGACAATGTCTATGTCGTAATGTTCTCTTTTACGGTACATCAGTAAATCCCGAACAAAGCCTCCTATTACGTAGGTTTCAAGTCCGTCGCTATCCGAGATTGATCCAATCAGTGAGAAAGTGGGATGCTGCAGGTGTTCCTTTAAATTGATATATTCTGACATGATGGATCTGTTGGTGCGAAATTTTCTGCAAAATTAATCAATTAAAGGGAAGTGGCAGCCATCCTGGGAGTATTCGGAAAAGTAAAATATTGGATGAGGCTGAAAGACTGAATATTACAATTCAGGACGGATGGTTTCAAGTTTCATCCCCCTCGATCCCTTGATCAAAAGGAGAAATTCTGAAAGGTTGGCACTTTTAAGAAAAGAGGCTAATTCTTCTGAATTTTTGAAATGGCGGAAAGTGCTGGAAAGGCTACAGGCCGAATAATGAGGACCGACCAAATAGACCAGATCCAGCTTAAGAGTACCAAGGAAGTCAACAATTTTCTGGTGTTCATCCTGCGAAACGGTTCCCAGCTCAAGCATATCTCCCAATATCACCGCTTTCTTCGGCGCTTCGATACGATCGAAATTTTCCAATGCAGCCCTGGTACTGGAAGGATTGGCATTGTAAGCATCCATCAGCAGACGGTTCCGAGTCGTGACAACCATTTGAGACCTGTTGTTATCGGGCTGATAACCTTCAATGGCAGAGGCAATTTCGGTCGGGTCAATTCCAAAATATTCACCAATGGTTGCTGCAGCCAGAGCATTTTCGAGGTTGTAGCCTCCAACAAGATTCGTTTTAATGTAGAGCCAGCCTTTTGGAAAGAGTACTTTAAAAAGGAGAAAAGGATCAGCACTGATCATCTCTCCCTCTAATCCGTCGAAGGATCTGGAGGTTGTATAGCCGATTTTTTTTACATTTTTGGCTTGATCAGGCAAATAGGGATTGGCCTTGTTGATAAAGATTGTACCATCGTTTTGCTCCAGAAAGCGATAAAGCTCAGTTTTTGTCTGGATAACCCCTTCAAAAGAGCCAAAACCCTCCAGATGTGCCCTTCCAACATTGGTGATCAGACCAAAATTTGGAAGTGCAATCCTGCATAAGGCATCTATTTCACCCGGATGGTTGGCACCCATCTCCACCACTGCAAACTGAGTTTCCGGACGAAGGGAAAGGAGCGTCAGTGGTACTCCAATGTGATTGTTTAAATTTCCTTTGGTACTGATCAGATTGTATTTCCTGCAAAGGACAGCGGATACCAGTTCCTTGGTGGTCGTCTTTCCATTGGTGCCGGTAATAGCCAGTAACGGAATGCCTAATGTTTGACGATGTAGCCTTGCCAGATCCTGAAGGGTAAGCAGTACATTTTGAACCAGAATAATTCTTTCATGTACGGCAAATTCAGGCTCATCAACAATAGCAAAAGCTGCTCCTTTATCAAGTGCGGTAAGGGCAAAAGCATTGCCATTGAAATGATCACCCTTGAGTGCAAAGAAAATTGACCCGTTCTCAATCTTCCTACTGTCTATGGTAATTTGAGGATGATCTAAAAAGATCCGGTAAATGGCTTCTAAATTCATGTTAAGATTAAAAAAACCTCATCGGTGGATGAGGTTTTACTTTTTATTTTGGTTCTGAATCTCCCAATTTTGTCATGGCACAGCGGAATCCAATGTCGTTGGTGGCTTTCCTTTCGTCCATATACCTTCTGGTACCCGGACCCAGCCAGTATGGCCTGTCTCTCCAACTGCCGCCTTTGTAAACCCTCGCCTGATCAGAAATCCGGGGTACATAATTATCCTTTAAATTTGGATACATAGCATTCGTGCTAACGCTGCTTTTGACAGAATCGTCCTTGTTTTTCCAAAGGCTTTCATCCAGATTGGATTGGAAGTCACCATCTTTATAGTTGGTGTAGTTGGCAACCGTATCTTTCACCATTTCTCCAAACTGATTGCGCATAAAATTTCCGGTCGAGTCTTTTTTGAAATTGGTGTAAACGCTACCACGAAGAGGTTGAAATTCATTAAATTCCTGAAATGATGTAGGTCTGTAAACATCCTGTACCCACTCATTTACGTTTCCGGCCATGCAATATAATCCTAAATCATTTGGTTCGAACGACCGAACCGGCGCTGTAATTTCAAATCCATCGTTCAGTGATCCAGCTACTCCCATATAGTCACCACGACCCCTGACACTGTTGGCTAAAAAGACGCCACGGGATTTCTTGTCGGTCGAGCGGATCTGAGCGCCACTCCATGGATAGATACGACGATCCGTAATAACTTCCTCATCCAGATTGCCAATTAAAGCAACAGCAGCGTATTCCCACTCAGCCTCAGTAGGCAGACGATATCTTGGAAGCACAATCCCATCCGACATACTGGTTCTTCTGGTTGTTCCCTCTTTTCCAAGATTTTTTAGAGGTCTCTTTCCATCGGTACCATTGTATACTCCATTTAGGTAACTATCTGATGAAAATGTATTTTGTCCCTTTTGATTAAGATCTTCAGCAAGAATTTGGTCACTGATTAAAATTCTTTCGTTCACCCTGTCTGTCCTCCATCTGCAATAATTGTCGGCCTGCACCCAACTTACTCCTACCACCGGGTAATCGGAATATGCAGCATGTCGTAAGTAATTCTCCAGAAAAGGTTCGTTGTAAGCCAATTCATTTCTCCAACCCAGCGTATCCGGAAGTGCTGCCTGATAAACCTCGCGATTATCTGAATGGACCCTTTGAAGCCAGTACAGATATTCTCTCCAGTCGACATTCCTGACTTCCGTTTCATCCATATAAAATGAGGAAACAGTAACACGACGAGGCGCGTTGTTACTTTCAAAGATGACATCCTGTTCAACTCTACCCATGGGGAAAGTTCCACCTTGTACAAATACGAGCCCCGGACCGGTGGGCTGTGAATAATTGGCACTGTATTCAAACCCTCCATTTTTGGGCGTATTGTAAGCCCAGCCAGTAGTCGAAGAACTGCTTTTTTTCGTCGGTATCAGACTACAAGAGGAAGCCAGAAGGCTTATGACGACGAATATTACCGTATAGAATTTCATCTGTTGATATTTTATTTTTTAATTGTCAGATGTAATACCCAATTAATCTTTTTCAGCGGTAGCGAAAAATATTTAACAAGGGTATTTCATTCGTTTGTATTTTGACCTGATAATTAGCAATTGCCACAAATATATTGCAAAATAATGAAAACTATATTCATTTTTCAACAAGGAACTACACTATAAACATCGATTTTTTTAAATTTGTTCATTAGTAGCTCCATAAAAGGACAAATACATTCCTTTTTTTATCTGACATTCTTGCTTAGGGAGGTGATCATCTCCATTTATTCTACCGTTAAAAATGTTCAATCGTCACTGTTATAAGTACATATATTTTTTTGTCGCCATACTTATGGCATTACAAGGTTGGTCGCAGTCAGTGGCGCATAACTCACTCTTTGCAGGAGGTAAATGGGTCAAAATAGAAACTATATCAACAGGAATTCACAAAATCAATTATTCCTGGTTAAGAAATATTGGATTTCTTCACCCCGAAAACGTAAAATTATTTGGTAGCAGGAACGAAAAGATGTCGCGCTGGAACAGTATTTCTGCAGATAATAGCCCAATACAAATTCCGGTTTTGAGATTCACTGAGGCAGGAGGATCCGAATCTTTGATTTTTTATGTGAAAGGTCCCGTGGACTGGAATTATGATCCTGTCCCAAAGCAATTTTACCCAACCAGAAATCAAAGTGCCATAGGGAAATCCTATTTTTTCCTAACGGAGGATGTCGGTACTGATTTAGTTTTCCCTCTGATGGAACAACCCGTGGGTAACCCGGATAGCAAAACATCAGAATACGATGATTTCGGATTATGGGAAGAAGAAAACCTGAATTTGCTCGAATCAGGATCGAGATGGTTCACTGCCTTACTTTCAGGTGGGAATGTTTTAAGCAAGAGCTTCTCGTTTCCTGACAGATTGGAAAACGAACCAGTATTGCTCAAACTATATGCCGCCGGAAGAAGTTTCTCTTCAACCGGAATGGATATTTCTCTTAATGGAAATGCACCCGGCAGAATAATTTTCCGTCCGGTTCAATCAAACGCCGATGCCGATTTTGCTGCGGACGACTCTCTTCACATCACCCAAAAACTAATTGGCTCAGCCATCAATATTTCGATGAAATACAACGGCACTGCTTCCGACCAGTGCTGGTTCGATTGTGCCACCTTGCAACTCCGGCGAAGCCTTCTATACATTGGAACACCGTTGAATTTCCGGGATAGCAGAACCCTCGGGAAAGGTAAAGTTACTGAATTTCAAATTGGTGGAGCTTCATCTGGCTTACAGCTTTGGGATATTACCAATCCTTTGGCACCATCCAGATTAAACTATCAGCTCAACAACAATCAGCTCATCTTTCGCTTTAAAAGTGACGAACTTCGAAGCTTTTTGCTATTTGATCCACAACGTCTATTCCCAGGAGTGACCAAATCGGAGGATGTAAAGAATGCTGAAATTGTGTTGGCGGCAGTCCCGCAATACTTGGTTCTAACTCCGGGTGCATTTTTGGATCAAGCTGAACGGCTTGCGCAGTTCCACCGTACTACAGATGGCCTGACCGTTTCTGTAGTAACCGTCGAAGCCATCTTCAATAATCTTTCTGGCGGATACCCGGATGTATCTGCCCTTCGCAATTTTATACGAAACCTCTACTGGCAAAAAAATAGTTCAGGGACATCCAGTTTGAAGTATCTGCTTCTTTTCGGAAAAGGAACCTGTGATCCTGTTCACATAGCAGGTGAAAACAATCCCAACTGGATTCCAACATTCCAGTCCGAAAATTCGCTTAGCCGGATAAACTCCTTTGTAACTGACGATTTTTTTGGCCAATTGGATCCTGGTGTAGTGGATCAAACAGGGAAGTTAAATCTTGGAATCGGGCGCATTCCGGCAGCCACTCCGGATGAAGCAAAAATCGCCGTGGAAAAAATAATTCATTACCATGATGCTGCTTCTTTAGGAGATTGGCGCAACAACATCACTTTTGTAGGTGATGACGAAGACAATAATTTACATGTGTCAGATTCTGAGAGGCTGTCATTGGATGTTGCCCAAAAGAATCCTGAATACAAAACATCGAAAATCTATTTTGATACCTATCCGCAGGTGCTGACTCCTGAGAAACGATATCCGGAGGTAACAGTCGCAATTCGACGTTCAGTCCAGTCGGGAAGTCTGGTTGTCAACTATATTGGTCATGCCAGTGAAGACGGACTGGCGCACGAAAGAGTTCTGACTTCCAAGGACATTGATTCCTGGAGTAACAAAGATCGCCTGCCTCTTTTTGTAACAGCCACTTGCGAGTTCAGCAGATGGGACATGATGGTAAAACGATCTGCCGGTGAACGTCTCTATTTTCATCCTGCCGGAGGAGCCATAGCTTTGCTTTCTGCCACCCGGCTGGTTTATTCTGCCTCCAATTTTGAGATCAACAAGAGCTTCTTCAACCATGTTTTTGACAGGGATCAACAGGGAACTCCGCTTCGGTTGGGGGATTTAATCCGCATCGTAAAAAATGAAAATAGTGGATCCATCAACACTGCCAAATTTTGTCTGCTCGGAGACCCGGCCCTGCGCCTCAATTATCCTGTGAACAGATGTGTGAACCTCGAAATCAACCATCAACCGGTGGAGAAATTCAGCGGCATCTTTTCTCCAACAAGCTTGGTGACCATCGCTGGAGAAGTCAGGGATAAAGATGGGGGGAAAATGGCTCTTTTTAATGGCAACATGACAGCGCAGGTTTTTGATCAACCTACCAATAAAACAACTTTGGGAAATGGAGGGCAGCCCCCATTTACCTATCAGGTGCAGGAAAATAAATTGTTTGAAGGGAATGTACCGGTTAGAAATGGATTGTTTTCATACTCTTTTGTCGTACCCAAAGATGTAAATTTCAACAAGGGAGCCGGATTGATACGTTATTATGTCAGCAATAATGAGTCGGATGGCAATGGCTCCTTTGCAAACATTCATTTTAACGGAACTGAAAACGTTTCTTCCTCTGACCGCAAGGGGCCGGATATCAGACTTTATCTCGAAAATGAAAAGTTTACTGAAGGTGCAAAGGTTTCTCTGAACCCACTATTAATGGTGTATGTAGTCGATGAAAATGGCATCAACAGTTCCGGATTTGGGATAGGTCACGACATAACACTTGAAATCGATGGGAATGCTGCCAGCCGGGTGAATCTAAACGATTTTTACACAGCTGATGCGGCTACCTGGAAGTCCGGGACTATTTTATATCTCCTCTCAGAATTGTCTCCCGGATCGCATACCCTTACTTTTAAAGTTTGGGATACCTCAAATAATTCCTCCTCTGTCTCAGTTCGCTTCATCGCCAGTAAAGACCTGGAATTGAATTCTGTATATAATTTTCCAAACCCATTCTCCGAACAGACCAGATTTGTTATTACACACAATCGCTACGACGAGCTGTTTGAGGTAAAGTTGGAAGTAATGGATATCAATGGGCGCACCATCTATTCTGATCAACAGCTACTTGCTTCCAGAGGTTACGAAATCACTGATTTATCCTGGAATCCCTGTCAGCTGGATCCGGTTCCATCCTCGGGAGTTTACCTTTATCGGATTACCTTAACCGGCCAAGATGGCGAACAGACAAGTAAATCAGGGAGGATGGTTTTCAGCAAATAGAAGTGCCTAAAGTATAAAAAGTGCCTAAAGTATTTAAAGTGCCTAAAGTATTTAAAGTGCCTAGAGTGCCTAGAGTTACGGGATGATCAATAATGGATGATTTTTTTACATTTTGTGACCTGGAGTTCCACAACTTATTAACTTATCGTAACTTTAGGCACTCTAGGCACTCTAGGCACTTTAGGCACTTTAAATACTTTAGGCACTCTAGGCACTTTAAATACTTTAGGCACTTTTTTAAAATGAAGATAAGAATCGGTCAGGGCTACGATGTCCACCAACTGGCAGTAGGCGAAGAGCTTTGGCTCGGTGGAATTCTAATTCCACACGAGAAGGGTACTGTTGCCCATTCAGATGGCGACGTTTTGCTGCATGCCATTTGTGATGCGCTGCTGGGAGCCGCCGGCATGCGCGACATTGGTTTTCATTTTCCGGATACGGATTCAGCCTACAAGAATATTGACAGCAAGAAATTGTTGGCTTTGGTATACGGAATGATTAGAGTTAGAGGATATAACCTGGTGAACCTGGATGCAACGATTGCTGCACAGCGACCAAAGCTGAAGGACAGGATACCGGAAATGGAGGCCGTCATAGCTGCAATTCTGGAGTGCAGTCAGGATGACATTAACATTAAAGCAACTACTACCGAAAAATTGGGATTCGAAGGACGGGAAGAAGGGATTTCCGTTCAGGCAGTTGTACTTATCCGGAATGTAGAATAATTGTTAACAATAAGTTAAACAGCTCAAATATTCTAACAGTCAGATAAATTGCCAAATATCTTGTGTAATTTCACAGTGATTATTTAGACTAATCTTTAAAAAAATCGTTATGAGTAAAACAGCATGGATTGTAATAGGAGTCATTCTTTTGGCTCTGTTTTTTGGAATTAGTTGGGGAGTAAAAACTGGTAACAACATGGTAACCATGGAAGAAGGAGTTTCCTCCTCTTGGTCACAAGTTGAAAATGTTTACCAGAGACGTGCCGATTTGATACCAAATCTGGTAAATACCGTGAAAGGGTATGCGGCACACGAAAGCGAAACGCTGACTGCCGTTGTAGAGGCAAGAGCCAAAGCAACCTCTGTTACAGTTGATCCTACGAAATTGAATGCAGCATCTATTCAGCAATTTCAGCAGGCACAAGGCGGTTTGTCTTCAGCATTAGCCAGATTGATGGTGGTCGTTGAGAAATATCCTGACTTGAAAGCAAACGAAAGCTTTCTGAACCTTCAGGCTCAGCTAGAAGGGACTGAAAACAGAATTACTGTCGAACGTCAGAAATTCAATCTGTCTGCTCAGGCTTTCAACACTTACATTCGCCTGTTCCCTCAAAGTATGATTGCTTCTATGCGGAATTTTGAGAAGAAAGCTTATTTCGAAGCTGAAAAAGGAGCCGCAACAGCCCCAAAGGTTCAGTTTTAGATCATTAATCTAATAGATCCCAATCAGGTGAGTAAAGTTAAATTTCTCTCCAAAGAGGAGGAACAACTGGTAGTTCAAGCTATCAAGTCGGCCGAATATCAGACAGGAGGGGAGATTCGGATTCACATGGAATCTGTCTGCAAAGGCAATGTGCTCGATAGGGCAGCCTGGCTTTTCAAATCCCTTAAAATGCATAAGACTGCCCTGAGAAATGGAGTGCTGATCTACCTTTCAACAGACGACCGTAAATTCGCCATTATTGGAGATGCGGGTATTAACGCAGTTGTACCAGCCGGTTTCTGGGACGACGTCAAAGAATTGATGACAAGTAATTTTTCAAAGGGCAATCTGACTGAAGGATTTGTACTGGGTATCGGGAAAGTAGGAGAGAAGCTTAAAGAGTTTTTTCCTTACCAGAAAGATGACGTCAACGAGCTTTCCGATGAAATATCATACGGCAAATAGATGATGAAATATTTATTGAAGAGGACAGTTAGTCCCCGGTTTTTTCTTATTGTCGCCCTTCTGCTGGTCATCACCGGTCTGAAAGCTGCAGATGAGTTTCCTGTCCGCCCTGATCCTCCACGTTTGGTCAATGATTTTGCCGGAGTTCTTTCGCCTGACCAGGCAAGGGCACTGGAAAATAAGCTTGTTGCATTTAACCAGAAGACCTCCACTCAGATTGCCATTGTGGTAGTCAAGGATATTTTTGGGTATGACAAAGGTGATTACACCTTTCAATTGGCTCAGAAATGGGGGATTGGTCAAAAGGGCAAGAACAACGGCATTCTGATTATGGTGAAGCCAAAATTAGCCAACGGCGAAACTGGCAAGGTGTTTATTGCTGTCGGATATGGCCTCGAAGGAGCGGTACCTGATATTACAGCCCGCAAAACAATCATTGTTGCCGAAATGATGCCTAGTTTCAAGGTAGATGACTATTACACAGGGCTTGACCATGCCACTTCAGTACTCATGTCCCTGACCGCAGGTGAATTCACAGCCGATCAGTACGATAAGAAGGTCTCAAAGAAGTCGGTTTTCCCGGGTTTTGGAATCCTGGTCATCGTTTTCATTATTTTCATGCTCTTTAACCGCAATCGCAACCAAACAGTTGGGGCTGATGGTGGGGCTACCAGTCTTTTGGGATCCCTATGGCTTTTAAGCATGCTGGGCGGACGTGGTGGCGGTGGTTCCTGGAACGATTTTTCGGGCGGCGGCGGAGGTGACTCCGGCGGCTTCGGAGGATTTGGAGGTGGCGGCTTCGGCGGCGGCGGCGCCGGCGGAGAATGGTAAGAACAGATATAAAAAAAAGCCCAACCGGGCTTTTTTTTTATGGTATTGGTGCAAAAAATAGTTGATGGAATTGTCCAAAATGGACGTTAATTTTGAGTTGTAAAGTTGACGAGGAAGTAGGCTCTGCTGGAGAGCAACCTGCCAGCAATAGACTTTATG
>CAIRSO010000311.1 GCA_903881215.1 uncultured Bacteroidia bacterium | reverse complement strand
GCGGTCATAAAACATTGGGGTTTAAGTGATTTGCCAATTCTTACACTCGCTTGCAAGGTTCTTTTCGGTTGATAGGTTCGTAGCTCCGAAATCCCCAACCTTTCATACCGCCATCCGTTAGCGGTCATGCCCGAGAAAGATGGACATATCTTAAAACAACCTGACAAAAATTTGCAAATAGTTACCTAATTAGCTAACTTTGTCTCATGAATGAAAATTTTATCAGGGACATTTATTATTACAAAAGCTTCTATCTGGACTTCTTTGCGACACTTAAACCAGACGTCAAAAGGATATATTGCTGAACGGATTTCAGAAGAAATCGCAGAAAACACCAAAAAATGAAATTGAATTAGCTGAAAAATTAAAAAAACAATATTTAGATGAAAAACGTGAAAAATAATAACTTAACATCCTTTACTGATCATTTGGATACGCAGTACGGTCAAAGGGGAAACCCTGAGAGAGAAGAATTTGAAGAAGGATTTGAGTCATTCAGAATTGGCGTGATGCTTCAAGAACTTCGTAAAGAGCAAGGAATGACACAAGAGCAGCTTGCCGCAAAATGCGGTACAACAAAGACTTATATTTCCAGAATTGAAAATGACGCATCCGATATAAGGCTTACAACATTGATGCGAATTGTTCGTCAAGGATTTGGAAAGCATTTAAAAATGAGTGTAGAGATTTGAAGGCACATAGCGCTAACAAAGGCTATGGAGCAAAAGCGGCTTATGTGGAAAAACATCCTGCGGTCACGTCAACAAAATTGTCCTGGCGGACACTTTCGCAGCTCGCAACCCGCTTCTGCTCTTAGCCCAGACCGCGTTAGCGGTCATTTTAGGAGGATCCTGCAAGAATTCATTCAAATTAATTAACTTTGAATTATAAAACTCATTGAAGATGGGAATCGAGACAATTGATATTAAAAACACAAAAGGAGCACAAGACATCAGAATTCCGAAGAAAATGAGGATAGACGATGACAAAGTTTACCTCAAAAAGGTTGGCAATACCATTCATGTAATTCCTTACCATAGCCCATGGCAAAATTTGAGTGATAGTGCAGACTCCTTTACCGCCGATTTTATGGATGAAAGGGTACAACCAGACCAACAAGATAGAGAATCTTTAGACTAATGGATTATTTGCTTGACACAAATATCTGCATCTATATCATCAAGAAAAGACCTGCTGAAGTTTTTGAAAAATTCAAGAATCTGGCAATTGGTGATGTCGGTATTTCTTCCATAACATTGGCTGAATTGCAATACGGAATCGAGAAAAGTTCAAATTCCCTGAAAAACAGAGAGGCATTAGAAAAATTCCTCACTCCAATTGAAATTGTCGATTATGGCTTTGAGGCAACCGTAGAATACGGTATAATTCGTGCTGAGCTGGAAAAAAAAGGGATTCCGATTGGACCCTTAGATACTCTAATTGCCTCTCATGCAAAGAGTCTTGACGTAATTTTGGTAACGAATAATGTGAGAGAATTCGAGAGAATACCTGGTTTGAAAATAGAAAACTGGACGAAATAGAACAACGAACCGTTAACAGGTGCCTAGCAAAAGTGGCGTATAGCAATCCTATTCAACCTTTTTCCACGTATCAAACTATATCACAGTTCGACAGCTTTGCTCTTCGGAATCGCCACCTTTGCCAAGCACCAGACCGTTATGGCTCATTAAAAAAAACGAAACCAACACGACAGAACAAACAGATTGATGATTAGAAAATTTAAAAATATTGCTTCTTTATTACTCTTGTTGGTATTCCTTTTACCTTCAATAGTTAAACTTGAGCATCATCATGAACACTTTGAATGCAAAGCAAAGAATGAGAAGCATTTGCATGTATTTCACGAAAAATGTGCTGTTTGTAATTTTGAATTTTCTGTTTTTTCGTCAGACTTTGAAAACATTGTTTTTCAGAAAGAGCAACCTGTAGCCAAATATTGTAATAATTACAGGTCGGTTAATTATTCTACACTTTCTAAATATTCCTTTTTATTACGTGCCCCACCATTTAGACTGATTTAAAGTAAACGCCCTTTGAGGTGTTAAATGAAAATTTGTTTAAAAAATTAATACGTAATAAAATGAAAAAAATATTTATCATTTGCGTTATGATATTGTCGTATCATATATCAAACGCACAAAACAAAATATCAGGAAAAATTATAGACCAAGACAATTTGCCTCTGATTGGTGCAAGTATTTTCGTTCCCGACATGAATAAAGGTACAGTTTCAAATAGTTCTGGAACTTATGAATTATCGAATTTGCCAAATGGCAAAATTAAAATTCAATTTTCGACAATTGGTTATAATAATCGTATTGAAACAGTAGAGTTAAGAGGAGAAAGTTTGGAATTGAATATCACACTAAGCCAAACACCAATAGAAATGGAAGCAATAGTTGTTTCAGGTGGGTACAACTCAACACAACATGAAAATGCTGTAAAGATTGACAAACTCAAACTCGACCCATTAACAATTACGAACACGCCCAATTTTACAGAGGCATTAACCAAAGTGCCTGGTGTTGATATGATTTCTAAAGGAAGTGGTGTTTCAAAACCAGTAATTCGAGGACTTTCAATGAATGACATATTAGTATTAAATAATGGAGTGCGATTTGAGAATTTCCAGTATTCGAGTCATCATCCGCTCGGAATTGACGAATTCGGTATTGAAGATGTTGAAATTATCAAAGGACCTGCTTCATTGCTTTACGGTTCAGATGCAATTGGTGGAGTTATCAATTTTATAAAAGAAAAACCCGCACCCATTGGCAATATTGTTGGTGATTACAACATGCAACTTTTTTCAAACACACTTGGGATGACTAATAATTTAGGTATAAAAGGAGCATCAAAAAAGTTCTTTGGAGGTTTAAGAGTTGGTCAAAAAACAAATTCCGACTTTCTTCAGGGAGGAGGTGCTTTTGTTCCAAACTCTCGTTTCAACGAAATGTCAGTTAAAGCAAATGCAGGATTTACAGATAAAGTTGGCACTTTCAAATTGTTTTATGACATTAATAATCAAAAACTTGGATTAGTAGAAGACGAAGCAATT
>CAIRSO010000310.1 GCA_903881215.1 uncultured Bacteroidia bacterium | reverse complement strand
CTCCCAGTCTCCCAGTCCCCCAGTCCCCCAGTCCCCCAGTCCCCCAGTCTCCCAGTCTCCCAGTCCCCAAGTCCCCCAGTCCCCCAGTCCCCAAGTCCCCCAGTCCCCAAGTCCCCCAGTCCCCCAGTCCCCAAGTCCTTCTACGACAGCTTAGAACTGATGAGCCGAATAAACTCCTCCCTCGTCGCCACCTTCTCGAAGGCTCCGGTAAAGTCGGAAGTGGTGGTGACGGAGTTCTGTTTTTCGATTCCGCGCATGCACATGCACATGTGTTTGGCTTCGATAACGACTGCTACACCTAGCGGCGAAAGGGTATTCTGTATGCACTCCTTGATCTGCAAAGTGAGTCGCTCCTGAACCTGAAGCCGTCGGGAGTAGGCCTCCACCACTCGGGCAATTTTGCTTAGTCCGGTGATATATCCGTTGGGAATATAGGCCACATGGGCCTTCCCGAAGAATGGAAGCATATGGTGTTCACACAAAGAATAAATCTCAATATCCTTGACAATAACCATTTGGCGATACTCTTCCTTGAACATGGCAGACCTGAGAATCTCCTCCGGATCCATGCTGTATCCCTGGGTCATAAACTGCATGGCCTTAGCAATCCGCAACGGCGATTTATCCAATCCCTCCCTGGTTGGATCTTCGCCAATCAATTCAAGGATTTGCCGGTAGTGTTCGGCCATTTTAGTGACAGTCTCCTCCGGATATCGCTCAATTTTCTGGTAACCATCGGTTTTCTTCTTGTGTAAAGAGAATTGCATGTCTGAATATTTTTAGTGATCCGCCCCCGAAAACCAAAACAACAGCACAGTTGGTTCTCAGACAGGGTTCTAGACAAATTTTTAATTAAACTTGATACAAATAAACAACTTTTATTAACTTTTTTCGCCAAATCAAGTATGAATGTTAGTTAGCGGTTCAATTTAGACCAAGGAAATTTTACATTTGCACCGCTAAGTTAATTAGACCTTTGTTTGCCGAATGAGAATTTTGTTTGTTGGAGCTACCTGTTTTGAACTTTATCAGTTTTTTGAAAATCTAGTTGAGATAGAGGGAGAAGGGAAGAATATCTTCCGCTACAAATGGTATGATCTGGAAATCGACCTTTTGATACCTGGCATTGGCATGACATTTACCGCCTATCATCTCACCAGGGCACTTTACATCACAAAATACGATCTGGTTATCAATGCCGGAATCGCAGGAAGTTTCCGCGATGAGCTTTCAATTGGCACCGTCGTGAATGTCAAAAGCGAGCAGATATGTGATCTTGGGATAGAAGAAAATAACTGTGTACTTTCCCTCTTTGATGCCGGATTTATGGAAATAGATCAGTTTCCTTTTAAAAACGGAAGGATGGAAAATCCGAATCATTACAGGGAACTTGAATTGGCCTCGGTGGATGGTGTTACGGGTAATATAAGCCACGGAAGCTCAGAAAGCATCAAAAAAATAACCGGCAATTTCGATCCGGATGTTGAATCCATGGAAGGTGCAGCCGTTTTTTATGTCTGTTTGCATGAAAAAGTGCCATTTCTGGAGATTCGTGCCATTTCCAATTATGTCGAATTACGGGATACCACTAAATGGGACATTCCACTTGCCATAGAAAATCTCACCGACGAACTGTTCCGCTTCCTGCGCAAATTTGCCAAAATCAAACAGCTCTCCTGATGAACCTCACGCTGGGTTTTTCTACCTGCCCCAATGACACTTTTATCTTTGATGCCATGGTCAATGGGATAATCGACACCGAAGGGTTGCGGTTCAATCTGCATCTTGCTGATGTTGAAGAGCTAAACAGGCTGGCATTCTCTTCCACTATCGACATTACCAAAGTTAGTTATCATGCATTTGCCTATCTGTCAGAAGCTTACCAGCTGCTAACCTCCGGCAGTGCGCTGGGCTTTGGCAACGGTCCGCTGCTGATCAGCAAACACAAAATCTATCCCGACGAACTGAAAGATCTGAAAATTGCCATACCCGGAAAATATACCACAGCGAATCTGCTTCTTTCGCTGGCTTATCCCCATCTAAATCAGAAAAGGGAGTACCTTTTTTCGGATATCGAGGAGGTGATCCTAACGGGGGAAGCCGATGCCGGACTGATTATTCATGAAAACAGATTCACTTACCGGGCAAAAGGGCTCAAGAAAATTGTCGATCTGGGTGAGTGGTGGGATCAGCAAACAGGATTACCCATCCCCTTGGGGGGTATTATCATCAAACGAAATCTTCCGCATGAGATTCGTTTGAAAGTCAATCGGGTACTCAAAAGAAGTGTCGAATATGCCCTGGCGAACCCAAATGATTCACTTCCGTTTGTCAGGCAGCACGCCCAATCAATGGATGAGGAGGTGATGCGAAACCATATTCAGCTGTATGTGAATGATTTCTCGGTCGATCTTGGCACTAAAGGCAAAGAAGCGATCACTGCACTTTATGAGAAAAGCATTGAAAAGCAGATCTTCCCTGCTCTGAAGGACGCCTGGTTATTGGTGTAAATTTCCTGTTTTTCTAAAAATTCCCTCCCTATACAAATCTGATTTCTTTGAAGTAATTTTACCCTGATATCTCTGCATGACTCCGTGGAACTCTGTGCTCCTCTGTGTGACTCTGTGTAATATTTTCTGTTCATGGGAAAAATAATAAGGCTTTACCGCGACAACATCAATGGAATCATTGCCACTCTGGCCATTCACCTCGTTGTGCTGTTGGGTCTGCTATTTGCCGAATTAAGGAATGGCCTTGATTTGCCGGCCGAGTCGCTGTTTGTCGATCTGGTATCTGAAGTACCAATTCCGGAGGCAGAAAAGGAAAAAACGGATTTGGGCAATCAGTCGCTCGCCATGAATAATGGAAGATCCGGACCCAACAATTCCAACAGGGCAGTCAATCTGGGAGACCGGTCATCCCGCAGCAGCGGCGATCCTTTTTTCGACAGGGAGTACGCCAAAGAGGTGGCCGAAGCCAAAAAACTGGCCAGCGATGTGAACAAGAATCTGGCTAAGAAAATCCCGGTGATCGGCGATATCCCAATGCCGGTAGCCAGTACGGAAGGAATGACGCGCGAGGAAGCCAAACGTTCCACCTTCAAAGGGAAATCAAACATTCATTATATCCTTGGAAACCGCTACCATCTTCAGTTGCCAATTCCGGTATACCTTGCTCTCGGAGGAGGTGAAGTGGTGGTTGATATAATAGTGAATAGAAACGGGGATGTTTTGGTGGCGACTCCCAGGGAAACCTCCAATATCTCTGATCCGACCATCCTGACTTATGCCAAGCAAGCAGCCGAAAAGACGATTTTCAATCCCGACAATTCAGCTCCCGAAAAGGAACGTGGCACCATTTCCTACCTTTTTGTCGCGCAATAATGGCGTTTTGAAGGGATTAGCTGAGTGAAAAACAATATTTTACTGAAATTCCATGCTTTTAATTTGAATATTACTCATATTTGAATGATATTTGTAATCAATACAAATAACTTTTTTAAATCATTTTAAATCAAAAAATTATGTCATCTAAAATATTTCTAGTTGAGGGTATGACCTGCAAAAACTGCAAAGCTCATGTCGAAAATGGACTCAAAGGGATCCAGGGGGTCGATGAGGTAAATGCCGATCTCCTAACCGGACTTGTGACTGTAAAAGGTAACTATGTGAACGACGAATTGATCAAAACGGCTGTAGAACATGCAGGTTATTGTTTCAAGGGGAGTGAAAAAACCGGAACTCCCGGATCGGAACACTGGCTTTGCTGATGGGACTGGGGGACTGGGGGACTGGGAGACTGGGAGACCAGGGGACTGGGGGACTGGGAGACTGGGGGACTGGGAGACTGGGGGACTGGGAGACTGGGGGACCAGGACTAGGAGACGTAGAGATGAGATATGAGCCATGGGACATGAGAGAGTGCGGGGGCGAGTTATCGGTCCCCGAGCGGAGCCGAGGGGAAAGAAGGTGGAAGTTAGAAAATGTGAAAATGCGGAAATGTGAAAATGTGAAAATTTCGAGGGAAGTTTGTTATGTGACTATGGTGGTGTGAACATTCATATGTATATTAGCCCAACTGAATATTTATTCTGATTACAACTGACATAACTAATTCCCAATCATGAAGACTCTTTTGATCCTTTTTGTTGGAATGCTAGCTCTTTCGTATCCAGCGAAGTCAAATCCGGAAAAAAGAAATAGCCACAATCTGGTTTTTCAGAAACTGGCCGGAAGCTGGGATGAAGCGATCCCACTTGGCAATGGCATGGTCGGAAGTCTGGTTTGGCAAAAAGGCGACAAACTACGGTTTTCCCTGGATCGTGCTGATCTTTGGGATCTTCGTCCGATGGCAAACATCGATTTTAACAAATGGAAGTTTAAAGACATTTACCAGCATTGGAAGGACGACCAATATCTGGAAGTTCAAAAAGCGTTTGATGAACCTTACGACCGTTTGCCAGCTCCGTCAAAAATTCCGGCAGGAGCACTCGAATTTGAAATTAAGTCTCTTGGGAAAGTTAAATCCATTTCCCTGGATGTTGAGAAAGCTCTCTGTACGGTACTTTGGGAAAACGGCACAAAGTTGACAACTTTTGTCCACGCCGAACAGCCAGTAGGATGGTACAAATTTGAAAATCTTTTCGCGCCGGTAATAGTATCTCTGGTCCCTCCGGCATACAACCGCGCTGGTGACAGGAAGCAGGTGGATCAGTCGATGAGCGATCTGGATCAGTTAGGCTATCCGCAAGGTGAAATTGTCAGGGAAAAGAACAGAATCACCTATGATCAAAAAGGATGGGGCGAATTTTCCTACCAAATAAGCACGCAATTCGAAACCGGTAACAAATCTCAAACCGGCTGTTGGTCAATTTCATCGGCGAATAAAGGGTGGCCCATTGCGCCAAAAGCCGAAAGCCTTGTTGGGGAGGCTATGAAAAATGGGATCGAAAATTCAATCAAAACACACAATGCATGGTGGTCAAAATTCTGGAGTCAATCGGCCGTTGAGATTCCGGATACGGTACTCGAAAAACAATATTACCTCGAGATGTACAAGTTCGGTTCTGCTGCCCGGGCAGATGCACCGCCGATCTCATTACAAGCAGTTTGGACGGCAGACAATGGCAAGCTGCCTCCCTGGAAAGGCGATTTCCACCACGACCTGAACACCCAGTTGAGTTATTGGCCTTCCTATGCCGGCAACCAACTCAATCTTGAGGAAGGCTTTTTGAACTGGCTCTGGAAATTGCGTCCAACCTTCAAAAAATATACCAGAGACTATTTTGGAACCGGAGGGATGAATGTTCCCGGAGTCTCAACTCTGGAAGGTGAACCAATGGGTGGATGGATCCAATATTCATTCGGACAGTCGGTTGGGGCCTGGCTTAGTCAGCATTTCTATCTCCATTGGAAATTCTCCATGGACCGTACCTTTTTGAAAGAAAAGGCATATCCATGGATCAAGGATGTGGCCATATTTCTGGATGAGATTGCCGATAAATCAGTACCCGGAAAACGGAAACTGATCATGAGTTCAAGTCCCGAAATCTATAACAATTCAAGAAAAGCATGGTTCGCTGAAACGACCAATTTTGATCTGGCACTCATTCGCTGGACATATGAAAAATCCGCCGAAATGGCTGATGAGCTTGGATTGCCTCAAGAGGCCAAAACCTGGAGGCAAATCCTCTCAGAATGGCCGGAGCTTGCAGTAGACAGCAATTCCGGATTTCTGTTTGCACCTGGGTTTCCATTCAATGAATCACACCGCCATTTCTCTCACCTGATGGCTTTTCATCCGTTAGGAACGATTGATTTCTCGAATGGAGAAAAAGACCAGGAAATCATCAAACATACGCTCGAAAATTTAGTCAAAACAACGCCTGACTACTGGTGTGGCTATTCGTACAGTTGGTTGGGAAATTTATATGCCAGGGCAATGGATGGTGAAAAGGCTGCAGAAACGCTGCGGATTTTCTCGGAGAATTTCTGTCTGCCAAACAGTTTCCATGTCAACGGAGAACAACACAACAAAGGATATTCGAAAATGAAATACCGCCCATTTACCCTGGAAGGCAATTTCGCTTTTGCGTCGGGTATTCAGGAAATGTTGCTGCAAAGCCATACCGGAGTGATCAAGGTATTTCCTGCTATTCCAGCCTCCTGGACAAACGCAAAATTTGAAAATTTGAGGGCTCAGGGAGCTTTCCTGATTTCGGCCGAAAAGGAAAATGGAAGGGTAACCAAGGTACATCTCTTTTCTGAAAAAGGAGGGAACTTGCGACTGGAGAACCCTTTTGGTGCAACTATAAAATCAGATGTCGAATATCGAAAAGAGGGAAATATCCTCCTTTTTGATCTGAAGCCCGGTAAGCATGTGAATCTTAAATTGTAATATTGGCATTAAATAAGAACAAATTATGAGACGAATTATACTCCTTGTCAGCCTTTGCTTGTTGCTTGTTTCGGGCACTTTCGCACAAAATAATCCAGAATACAAGCTTTCTTACAAGCAACCCGCCGAACAATGGTCGGCCGAGGCTTTGCCCATTGGCAACGGCAGGATGGGAGCAATGTTTTTTGGTGGTGTCAAACAAGAGCGAATTCAATTCAATGAACAAAGCCTGTGGTCGGGCGAAAACAACTGGGACGGGAAATACGAGACCGGTGATCTTGGTTTCGGCTCCTACCGAAACTTTGGCGAGATAGGTCTTGATTTTAATCTCACCGGAGAGCCAACCTCCTACCTTCGTTCTTTGGACATCCTATCTGGCATCCACACAACCAGTTTCACCATTGATGGTACTAAATATTCACGCGAATCGTTTGCAAGTTTCCCCGATCAGGTGATGGTTTTCAACTACACCAGCACAAAGAAGAATGCCTTATCAGGAAAGCTTTCATTGACTTCAGCCCAGGGAGCTGTTGCGATGACAACCGAAAATTTTCTGACCGTTTCAGGCGAAATGCCCAACAAATTAAAATATGCTGCCAAAGTCCGCTTTGCCTCTCAGGGAGGAAAAACCAGGGTTGAAGGCAATAGCCTGGTTTTCGAGAAATGCAATTCCTTTACCCTGCTCGTCGATGCCCGCACCAATTACAAACCGGATTATTCCTCCGGATGGCGTGGCTCAGATCCTTTGCCAGTTGTTGAAAAAGAGCTGGCATTGGCATCAGCGAAAACCTATAAAATATTACTGAACAATCATATAAAAGATTTTACCAAACTTTCAAAAGCTGCTCAAATCGAGATCGGCAGCAGCGATGCCACAACGATTGCACTTCCCATGGATGAGCGATTGAAAAGATATGCTTCGGGAAGCTCCGACCCGGCTCTGGAAGAAACGATGTTTCAGTATGGGAGATATTTGCTGATCAGCTCTTCGCGTCCCGGCGGACTACCTGCCAATCTGCAGGGACTCTGGAACGACAGCAACAAACCTGCATGGGCCAGCGATTACCACAACAACATCAACATTCAGATGAACTATTGGTCAGCCGAATCGACCAACCTTTCGGAGTGCGCGCTGCCCCTCATTGATTACATCGTTGCGCAACAGGAGCCATGCAGATTGGCTACCAGAAAGGCCTTTGGACAAAATACCCGCGGCTGGACTGCCCGCACCAGCCAGAACATCTTTGGCGGTAATGGATGGGAGTGGAACATTCCGGCGAGTGCCTGGTATGCTCAACATGTCTATGAGCACTGGGCTTTCACGCAGGATAAAAGCTATCTGAGTAACACTGCCTATCCGGTATTAAAAGAAATCTGCCAGTTTTGGGAGGACCGGCTAAAAACAATGCCTGACGGATCATTGATGGTACCGATGGGATGGTCGCCCGAGCACGGTCCACGTGAGGATGGCATCATGCACGACCAGCAGCTGGTATGGGATTTATTTCAAAACTACCTGGAGATGGCCAAAGCCTTGAATATCGACCCCGATTACCATAAAAAAGTATCAGAAATGCAGGCTCATCTGGCTCCAAACAAGATTGGTAAATGGGGCCAACTTCAGGAGTGGCAGGAAGATCGCGATGATCCGAACGACCAGCACCGCCACACTTCACACCTTTTTGCGGTCTATCCCGGTAGGCAAATAAGCCTCACCAATACACCTGATCTGGCCAGGGCAGCTATCCTTTCGCTTCGCAGCAGATCGGGTAATTATGGTACAAATGAGAATACTCCCTTCACTGTCGCCTCAACCATTGGCGATAGTCGCCGATCGTGGACCTGGCCGTGGCGCGGTGCGATGTGGGCACGATTGGGTGAAGGCGAAAAAGCGGGGATGATGATGCGCGGATTACTTACTTACAACACTTTACCAAATCTTTTTTGCAATCATCCGCCTTTTCAGATGGATGGCAACTTTGGAATTTCTGCAGCCATAACTGAAATGCTGTTGCAAAGTCATGCCGGAGAAATACAACTGCTGCCGGCAATCCCAAAAAGCTGGTCGGCCAAAGGTTCCTTCTCTGGTCTTCGTGCCAGAGGGGGCTATGAAGTTGATTGCCAATGGCAGGATGGAAAAGTGACTGGTTTTAAAATCTATTCCGCCGCATCCGGTAAAGTAAAAGTAAGGGTTAATGGTGATCTAAAAGAAGTGGATGCATCAGTTTATCCTGAAAAAGCCCCCTCAACCCTCTGAAAAAAGTGCTAAATTCGCCCTCTTAACAATTTACAATGGTCGAAATTTGTGCTTTGGCTTCAGGCAGCAATGGGAATTGCTATTACATTGGAAACAACGAGGATGCCATTTTGGTTGACGCCGGACTCTCTTTCAAACAGATTTTACGACGGATGGAGGACAAGCAACTCGATCCTGCGAAGGTCAAAGCACTTTTTATTACCCACGAACATGGTGACCACATCAGAGGAGCAAGGGTAACCGGAAAAAAATTGGACATCCCGGTGTATATGACGGATGGGACATTCAAGGCAGCCTTTCGAACATGGCAACCCATTTCTTATCTTCCCGTTCAGGATAATGATCCGGTTAGGGTGGGTTCGCTGACAATTTTTCCTGTCTTGAAAAGTCATGATGCCTTGGAACCGACCTCGTTCAGAATCGAACATGAGGGCATCAGCATTGGGGTTTTTACTGACATCGGCGAACCATGCGAAAATGTGAAATATCATTTAAGGCAATGCCATGTGCTCTTTCTGGAGAGCAATTATGATCAGCAGATGCTGAAAGAGGGACCTTATCCATACTATCTTAAAGCCAGGATTGACTCAACAGTGGGTCATCTTTCCAACAGGCAAGCCTTTGAATTGGCGAGCGAACATGCTCATCCTGAATTACAATGCATTTTTCTGAGCCACCTTTCGGCCGAAAACAACAGTCCGGAGCTGGCCCTCAACGCATTCAAACCTATGGAAAGGAGATGTCTGGTAAAAATGACAGACAGGTTTGCCGCAAGTGAAATCTACACTTTGAGACACCAGACCACAGTTTCTCCTGGATAACCCGGGCGATTCAAATAGTTCGCTTCACCACTCGCTGGCGAATCGCGATGACGGCTGCATTTCTAATTATTCTCTCTGTGTAACTCTGTGCTTCTCTGTGTAACTCTGTGTAATGTTCTTTTTTATCCTTCAAAAAAATTGTACCTTTTCAAACTGAACATCAAACCCATTCACCATGAAAAAATTTGCCCTTCTGATGATTGCAGTGTCCTTTATCCTAAGCTCTTTCGTAAGAGCAGAGAAAAGTTCAGCAGTGGATGAAAACCCGCTTTTGAAACCTTTTACAACTCCTTTCAAGGTACCTCCATTCGGTGAAATTAAGCTGGAACATTTTCTCCCTGCCCTTGATGCCGGCATCAAGGCCAATCTTGCAGAAATTGATGTGATTGTCAACAATCCGGCAGCTCCCGATTTTAAAAATACCATATTGGCCTTGGATGTAGCTGGTGACCAGCTATCGGTGGCTTCACGCATTTTCTCCAATCTGAACCAAGCCAATACCAATCCGGCGATGCAGAAACTGGCACGGGAGGTCACTCCAAAAATGACCAGACACAGAGATAATATTTCACTGAATCCAAAACTTTTCCAACGGGTAAAAGCTGTTTATGAGAAGAGGAATTCGATGGGATTGGATGCACAGCAAATCCGCGTCGTTGAAAAATATTACAAGGATTTTGAACGCAACGGAGCCAATCTGTCGCCTGAAAATCAGACCAGACTTCGCCAGATTAATGAAGAATTATCCAAAACTGTTCTTCAGTATGGCGAAAATCTTCTGGCAGAAACCAATAAAAATTTCAAATTGGTGGCAGATAAGAAGGAGGATCTTTCCGGACTTTCGGCCGATTTGATCGATGCTGCTACCATCGAAGCCAAGAAAGACAGCATGCCGGGCAAGTGGGTCTTTCCCCTTGCCAAGCCAAGTATGCTCCCATTTCTTACCTATGCCAACAGCCGCGATCTTCGCGAAAAATTGTATCGTGGGTATTTTATGCGTGGTGATTATGACAATCAATTTGACAACAAGGAGCTGATCAAAAAAATGGTTCTGTTGAGGGATGAAAAAGCCAAATTACTTGGATTCAAGAATTTTGCCTCCTATGTCATTGCCGAAAACATGGCCAAAACACCTGAGATTGTCTACCAGTTCCTGGATAAATTATTTGTTCCTGCCCTCGAAAGGGCTAAAAAAGAGCGGACCGATTTACAAGCAATCGCCGACAAAGAAGAAGGAAAATTCAAAGTGCAATCATGGGATTGGTGGTACTACTCTGAAAAAGTCAGGAAAGAGAAATACAACCTTGATGAGGCGGAACTGAAACCCTATTTTTCATTGGACAATGTTCAGAAAGGGATGTTTTATGTAGCCAATAAACTCTATGGAATCACTTTTGAAAAACGGAGCGACCTCCCTGTTTACCATCCCGAAGTAGTTGCCTACGAAGTGAAGGACAAGGACAAATCCCACCTTGCGGTTTTATATATGGATTTCCATCCAAGAGACGGCAAACGGGTCGGAGCCTGGTGTACGGGATACGGAAGCCGTCAATATCGTGATGGCAAGAGGATTGACCCAATCATTTCTATGGTCATGAATTTTACACGCCCTACCGGGAATGCCCCTGCCCTGCTCAGTTTCGAGGAAGTAACCACTGCATTCCATGAGTTTGGCCATGCGCTGCACAGTGTTTTTGCAGACGGACCATATGACCGCACATCGAGGGATGTACCGCGCGATTTTGTAGAACTTCCCTCGCAGATCGTTGAGAACTGGGCCGCTGAACCGCAAGTCTTAAAGGCTTATGCCAAGCATTATAAAACCGGAAAGGTCATTCCGGATGCATTGATTGACAAGCTTGAAAAAAGCAGTCAGTTCAACCAGGGATTTGTAACAACCGAGTTACTGGCTGCCTCAATTCTGGATATGGATTACAACACTGCTGCAAATCCTGCAATCGGTGATGTCAGGGCCTTTGAGAAAAAATCGATGGATAAAATCGGATTAATTGATGAAATTCTGCCAAGATACCGAAGCACCTATTTCTCACATTCATTCGGGGGAGGTTATACTGCCGGATATTATGTATACATCTGGGCTGCAGTGCTTGATGCAGATGCTT
Organism: uncultured Bacteroidia bacterium; assembly: GCA_903881215.1. Classification (GTDB taxonomy): domain Bacteria; phylum Bacteroidota; class Bacteroidia; order Bacteroidales; family Prolixibacteraceae; genus CAINVV01. The sequence continues at coordinate 8,220 of CAIRSO010000310.1, read as the reverse complement.
TCGATGCTTTCAAATTATCCGGGGATATTTTCAATCCGGAGCTGGCGGCAAAATTCAGAGACCTTCTCACCAATTGTGGCACTGATGAGGGGATGGCTATCTACCAAAAATTTAGAGGAAAAGATCCTGACATTGGTCCTTTGTTGAAAAAACGCGGACTTCAATAGTTCAAAAGTTTTTATCTTTGCGGAGATGCTGAGGGGTTAATACAGATTTTTTGTTGATCTAATTTATTTGTGGCTCCTTTGTGTCTTAATTAATTCAGGTTTTCGTGTGAAAAAAATCAGATTGAAGATTCTTGGGCTTTCTTACAGTCAGGATCAATCGGGTGCCTATGCACTCGTATTGGCCGAAACCGATGGAAACAGGCGCATTCCTATAATCATCGGAGCCGTTGAAGCTCAGGCAATTGCTATAAATCTCGAGGGATTAAAACCCCCACGTCCCTTGACACACGATTTGTTTACTTCCGTGCTGTCTACGTATGACATAAAGATTACTGAGGTTTTCATCCATGCATTTGAGGAGGGTATATTTTATGCGGAGATGAAAATGACAGGTGATAAAGGGAATTTCAACATTGACTCAAGAACTTCCGATGCAATTGCTCTTGCTTTGCGATGCAGTTGCCCAATTTATACAACTGAGGAGGTAATGAGTCAAACCGGCATTCTCATCGATTTCGAAGATCCAGAAGAGGAAGCATCCCTCGAAGAAGAGCTTGACGAACATTCTGTTTACGATGAATTTACTTTGAATGAGCTAAATGAGATGCTTGAAAAAGCCGTTCAGGATGAGGAGTATGAAAAAGCCTCAGTCATCCGCGACGAAATCAGCAAAAGGGAAGATCCAAACAGGGAAATAACCTAAGAACCAAAGTTCCAAATGCGACAATATCTTGATTTATTAACATACTTGCTCGAAACCGGTGACAAACGCGCCGATCGAACAGGCACCGGCACTATAAGCAGCTTTGGCTACCAAATGCGGTTCAATCTTGCCGAAGGATTTCCGGTGGTAACCACCAAGAAACTGCACCTCAAATCGATCATTCACGAGTTGCTGTGGTTCCTCAAAGGAGATACCAACGTGAAATATCTGCAGGAGAATGGCGTAAAGATCTGGAACGAATGGGCAGACGAAAATGGGGAGCTTGGACCTGTTTACGGGCACCAATGGCGTTCGTGGTCGGCACCTGATGGAAAAGAAATTGACCAGATAACCCAACTGATTCAACAGATCAAAAACAATCCTTCCTCACGCAGATTAATTGTGAGCGCCTGGAACGTGGGTGACATCCAAAAGATGAAACTCCCTCCCTGCCATCTGCTTTTCCAGTTTTACGTTAACGATGGAAAACTATCCTGTCAGCTTTATCAACGAAGTGCTGATGTATTTCTTGGAGTCCCATTCAACATCGCCTCATATGCCTTGCTGACCCTGATGGTTGCGCAGGTAACCGGACTCCAACCTGGTGATTTCGTGCACACCTTCGGGGATGCCCATATTTACGACAATCATCTCGACCAGGTCAGGTTGCAGCTCTCGCGTGAACCTTATCCACTGCCTCAAATGAAAATCAATCCCGAAGTAAAAAGCATTTTCGACTTCAAATTTGAAGATTTTGAATTGATGAATTATCAATCACATCCGCACATTAAAGGGGATGTTTCGGTTTAGGCGGGAAGAAAGAGGGGGCGAGTGGGAGACTTGGCGAATGGGCGAGTGGTTGAAGTCAAAGATAAGACCGGTCCCTGAGCGGAGCCGAAGGGTTCACTGTGTTACGCTGTGCTTCGCCGAAAAATCTGTGTAATTTATATAAAATCGAAAAATCTGAACAAATGGTTCACTCAAATATCTCCATCATCGTTGCTGTAGCGCAGAATTTTGCCATTGGGCTTAACAACGACCTGCTTTTTCATCTTCCTGATGACTTGAAAAGGTTCAGGCAAATCACCACGGGAAAGGCTTTGATCATGGGTAAGCGCACTTTTTACTCTTTGCCAAAAGCACCGCTCCCCAACAGGAGAAATATTGTCATTACGGATGTCATCGGAGAAACTTTTGCCGGATGTGAGACGGTCTATTCCATTGATGAGGCTGTTTCGCTGGTTCAGAACGAACCGGAAGTATTTATCATCGGCGGCGGAATGATCTACAAGCAGTTTTATCCCCTGGCGGGAAAATTATACCTGACATTGGTTCACAAAGATCTGGAAGCTGACACTTTCTTCCCTACCATCAATTTCGAAGAATGGAAAGAAACGGAGCGTGAAGATCTGTTTGACGAAAAAAATGGTTTTCACTACTCCTATCTGAATTTGGTAAGGAAAGATTAAAAAAGGAGGAAAGTTTTTCCTCCTTTTTCAATCATCCAGGACAAGCATTTTACCCAGGTTATCGAAACGGTTGCTGTAATCCTTGATGGAAGTTCTGATTACTTCAAGAGCTTCTTCTCTGTCATAAATAGCCTCGATGACTGTGTTTCCCTCTTCTCCAGGGATATCTTTATATGTTAAGAAATAGTGCCGCAACCTGGTGATAATATGTTTCGGGACATCATTGACCGAAGTAAATTGACCATAAACAAAATCATTATTTAAGACTGCGATAATCTTGTCGTCTGCCTCTGTTCCATCAATCATGCGCAATCCGCCGATAGGTTTTGCAGTTACCAGGATATCGCCATGATGAATGGCCTTTTCTGTGAGTACGACGATGTCGATCGGGTCGCCATCACCTTTTATGCCCTTTTTACCGGTTTTGTCAGAGCATAAATCACCTACGAGTTTACCGCAATAAGTTTGAGGAATAAAACCATACAAGGCAGGACAAACGTTCGAATATTGCTGAGGACGGTCGATTTTGAGGTATCCGGAATCTTTGTCAACTTCATATTTTACGGTATCGGTCGGTACCACTTCAATGAAAGCAGTCACCTTTTCCGGTGCGTGATCTCCAATATGGATTCCGTGCCATGGATGCGATTTATACCGCAAACCCATCAATCGTCCGATAGGATCTGAAAATTTATCTGCCATAATGCTCTAGTTTTTAAACTTATTACAATTATACCGTTATTATAGTTCAATTGTTTGAAAAATCATTGTTCAATTGAACAATCTTTTCCCCTTGAAGGTGCCCCTTTTCACAACATTCTGATAAAATGGCCATGCAACGCCACCCCTGCCATCTCACCCTCCCATCTTCTCATTTTCCCATCTTCCAACTCTCAAATCTCAGTTCTCAACACTTTTCTTAAACCTTAGGCTCCCAACCTTTCTCATACGACCTGCTCCAAAGTTTCTGAGCCTCCTTGTCGCCAATGATATGTCCGTTTTTGGGATCCACATGGATGTCCCTGCCAACACGCCAGGAGATATTTCCCAGTTGCATGGCCACAACACTTTTGAATCCGGTCTCCACATCACAATTTGGCCTGCGGTTGTTCCTGATGGCATCGAGAAAGTCTGCCATATGGAAACTGTCCAGTCCAAGACTTGGACTGGCGGTATTTCGGCCCTGCACATCCCCCTCTGCAACAAGAGATTTAACCTCCTCAACCAGCTTGCCAGCCAGGTCATATACTTTATAACTGTCTCCACCGGTGTCCAAACTTCCGTTTTCGCCGTAGAAAATGATTCCCCGATCCATGCCTTCAATTTTGCGGCCATTGGAACTTCTGTTCTCCCACATCAGGGATACCCTGCCGGGATAGTCCATCGTTATTATTTGTGTATCAGGAGTTTCCCAGTCGTCTTTGTAGTTGTATCGTCCGCCAACGGAAGTAACCCTCGTGGGAAAGTCGACACCAAGTCCCCAGCGGGCAACATCCACTTCATGTGTTCCGTTGTTTAGCGCTTCGCCCGTTCCCCAATGCCAGGTCCAGTGCCAGTTGTAATGAATCAATCCGTCTTTGTATGGCATGCGGGGAGCAGGTCCTTGCCAGAGGTCATAATCAAGCCACTCCGGAACTTCTGCCAGCTTAAAAAAATTGGCTTTCCTGGTATTGGTGTACCAGGTTTTAGCCAGATATACACGTCCGATAATCCCCTCCTTAAGTTTATTGATACCTTGTGTGAGAACAGGTGCCGAACGACGTTGGGCGCCCATTTGAACAACACGATCATATTTTCTTGCAGCTTCGATGGCCAATTCGCCTTCGCGTGGATTGTGACTCAGCGGTTTTTCTACATAGACATGTTTGCCGGCCTGACATCCCATAATCGTGAGGGGGGCATGCCAATGGTCGGGTGTTGCAATGTAAATGGCATCGATTCCTTTATCTTCCAAAACTTTCCGACAATCTTTTTCCGAAGCCGGAGTAGTTGTTTGTCCGGCTTTCATCACTGCTGCTATGGCTTTTGGCATAGTCCTGGAATCCACATCACAAACGATGGAAACCTCCGCATTCTTTTGCTTTGCTATCGTGGCAACCATGCTCGTTCCCCGACTGTTCAAACCAATGGCAGCCAAACGAATCTTGTCATTGGCTCCGATGATGTTCTTATAACTCTTTGCACTAAAGCCCATTGCAGCAGTACCAATAGAAATCCCAGCTGATGATACAGCTGCCTTTTTGATGAAATCTCGTCTGTTGTCCATAAGAAAAGTATTGTTTGGAGTTATGTAATTGGAAAACCAGAAATATCCGAAAATAGATAGTTTTCTAATGCTATTCAATATTAGCAAATTTTCCTGGAAGTTTCATGGTAGCTGCTAAAAAGAAGGTTAAGCAAGCTTCACTTTCATTGAATTTCAATAATTTTCAGTTGATCTGCTTTGGATAGTTTATATCCAATTTTTGGGCGAACCTTTTGTTTTAATTCTTGTTGTTTAAAATGTTCAAATTGTTTGAGGTGTTCAAAAACTACAGTTATTCTGTTATCATGCAAGTTTAGCTTCCTCTCAACACTTTCCAGACGAGGCATAATATCTTTGTGAAGCATCATCATTTCACGCATGCGAATATAAATACGCATAACCTGTATGTTAACTTTTATAGCCCGCTCTGAGTTTAATACGCTTGACAGCATTAAAACTCCATGTTCTGTAAAAACAAGAGGAAGTTTTCTCCGCCCGCCCCAACTTGATGTCGCAAATTGCGATATCAAGTTTTTAAATTCCTCCTCTGACAATTGAAACATAAAATCCTCTGGAAACCTTGGCATATTACGTTTTACTATGCTCCCCAACCCTCCCTGTCCAAACTGCGGTACTGAATCGCTTCACCCAGGTGATCGGCTTGAATGTTCTCTACACCCTCCAGATCAGCGATGGTTCTGGCCACTTTGAGTATCCGGTCATAAGCTCGGGCAGAAAGCCCCAATTTTTCCATGGCATTTTTAAGAATAGCCTCTCCTGCCCTGTCGGGTGTACAATATAAATGCAGCAACTTGGTATTCATCTGAGCATTGCAATATATTCCGGCTTCCTCGAAACGGAGACGTTGTATCTCCCTGGCAGCTATTACTCTGGTACGAATAGTGTCACTCGATTCACCCGAACTCATGGTCGAAAGCTTGTTGAACGGAACAGGCACCACTTCCAGATGAATATCAATGCGATCCAGCAACGGACCTGATATCCTGTTAAGGTATTTTTGAACAATACCCGGAGCGCAGACACACTGCTTTGTGGGATGGTTGTAAAACCCACAAGGACAAGGGTTCATGGAGGCTACCAACATGAAGGAGGCTGGGAACTCTGCAGAAGATTTAGATCTTGAAACTGTAATCGTTCGGTCTTCGAGGGGTTGCCTCATCACCTCAAGCACGGATCTTTTAAATTCAGGTAATTCATCCAGAAATAATACGCCGTTGTGAGCCAGAGAAATCTCCCCCGGTTGGGGTATAGTGCCTCCGCCGACCAAAGCGGCATCTGAAATGGTATGATGCGGACTGCGAAATGGTCGGCCGATCATGAGGGAAGCCTGATTCTCAATCTTCCCGGCTACGGAGTGGATTTTTGTAGTCTCGAGAGCTTCTTTTAAAGTAAAGGGAGGGAGAATTGTTGGTATTCGTTTAGCCAGCATGGTTTTACCTGCCCCGGGTGGACCGATCATGATTAGATTATGGCCACCTCCGGCAGCAATTTCGAGTGCTCTTTTCACGTTTTCCTGGCCCTTGACTTCTGAGAAATCAATGGCAAACCGGTTTTTCACTGCATTAAATTCTTCGCGTGTATCGATGACAGTTTGTTTTAGCGGGATGGCACTGTTAAAGAAATCGATCACCTCGCGGATATTCTCGACTCCATATATTTTCAATTTGTCAACTACTGCGGCTTCCCTGGCATTTTGAAGTGGAATGATTAATCCCTCATAGCCCTCCTCCCTGGCACGGATCGCTATGGGTAGAACTCCTTTTACCGATTGCAATCCACCATCCAGTGAAAGCTCACCCATCATGACATACCTACCAATTTCGGGTGCATCGATCTGTTCCGAAGCAGAGAGAATTCCCATGGCAATAGGCAGATCATAACATGAACCCTCCTTGTGAATATCGGCAGGAGCCATATTGATAACTGTTTTCTTCCCGGGAAGCCTAAACCCGTTGAAGCGCAAGGCAGCATCAATTCTTTGCTGGCTCTCGCGAACGGCAAGATCGGCAAGGCCTACCATGCTAAAACGGATTCCCCGGGAAACATCAACCTCAATAGTGATGGTAGTGGCGTCGATGCCTTGCACCGCACTGCCATAAGTTTTTATTAGCATGATTAGATATTTTGCATTCCAAACGATGGAATACCCTTAAATGTACCGATTTTTGGGGAGAAAAGGAAATCCATCCGGTTTGGATTATTGACTAATGTGACGATTATATCCAAATCAAACCCTGAGAGGTCATAAAAAATACCACTATATTTGTCTGGGGGAAAAGTCCGTTTTACGCATTTTTCACAGGTAGAAATCCAACTATTAATAGTACTCAAGTGTCAGACGTTATACATCTATTGCCCGACTCAGTTGCCAACCAGATCGCTGCAGGTGAGGTAATCCAACGGCCCGCCTCTGTTGTTAAAGAGCTGGTAGAAAACGCTATTGATGCCGGAGGAGACACCGTCACTGTGAATGTTAAGGATGCTGGTCGTACCCTGATTCAGGTGACAGACAATGGCAAGGGAATGTCGCCAACCGATGCGCGAATGTCATTTGAGCGCCATGCCACTTCCAAAATCCATGAGGCCAATGATCTTTTTTGCATCCGAACGATGGGTTTTCGGGGAGAAGCACTTGCGTCTATAGCTTCAGTGGCAGAAGTTGAATTGCGTACCCGGCAGCAAGGTGAAGAGCTGGGCACTTACCTGCACATACTTGGCTCTGTGCTGCAGAAACAACAAACCGACCATTGTGCGGAAGGATCGAATTTCTCCGTAAAAAACCTCTTTTTCAATGTCCCTGCCAGGCGGAAATTTCTGAAATCCAACAGTTACGAGTTAAAAAACATCATCACCGAAATACAGAGGATTGCTCTGGCGAATCCTGAGATTGCCATCAATTTTTTCCACAACCAGTCTCCTGTTTATGAACTTTCATCTGAAAATATAAGGAAAAGGATCGTCGGTCTTTTTGGTAAATCCATCAACCAGAGCCTTACACCCGTCGAAGTCGAGACTACTCTTATCAAAGTTTCTGGCTTTATTGGTCAGCCGAAATTTGCCAAAAAAAGTTTTGGCGAACAATTTTTCTTTGTCAATGGCCGCTTTATGAAGCATCCTTTCTTCCACAGGGCCGTCATGAATGCCTATGAAAGGATTCTGCCGCCAGATACTATCCCCTCCTATTTCCTTTACCTTGAGGTGGATCCTGCAACTATTGATATCAATATCCATCCGACAAAAACTGAAATAAAATTTGAAGACGAGCAAGCGATTTGGCATATATTAAGTGCCTGCATCCGGGAATCCATTGGTAAATACAATCTGATGCCAACCATCGATTTCGATCAGCGGGGCTCTATTGAAATACCAGTCCCGCCGGGGAGAGGCAGCAGTTTTGCTCCACCGGAGATTGAAATCAATCGTCATTACAACCCATTTCAGCAGGAGAGCTATCCGGGCTACCGGAAGGAGCAGGACAAGAATGCAGGGCAGTGGGAGAAGCTTTACCAAGGAATGGGGACTAGGGGACTTGGAGACTTGGAGACGGGGGGACTAGGAGACTTGGAGACGGGGGGACTAGGAGACTTAGAGACTAGGGGACTGGGGGACTGGGGG